>CALPUC020000007.1 GCA_943326655.2 Rhodoluna limnophila | reverse complement strand
GTGCGGCCGGCTGCACGAGACTTGCGTGCGGCGCCTTTTCCAAAGCTGGTGCGGGTTTCGGCAATTAGTTTTGCTACTTCATTAGACATGAAAGTTTCCTTTAGTTTTGGGCCCTAGGGACCATTGGTTTTTCTCAACTCTGGTTCGAGGATCGCAACCTATTTCGGTCCGGCCCCGTCGATAACGAATCTTTCGATTCCTCGCCGTTGTCTTTCCCTAGTTTAGCGGGGTCTTTGGCTCAGCCACAACCTGCGAATGGCGAAGGCTAGAGCCAAGATCCCCGTGCTGATTAGGAAAGTGTTGAGCCCAAAGGATAGTGCGAGCGAGGCGCACAACACTGCGCCGAAGACATTTAGCCATCTTGGCGCGAGTCTTTGCTCGCGCGGTTGGTTCAGTGCGCTGACATGTCCAACCGCATAGTAAAACAGCACACTGAAGGATGAGAAACCGATCACCCAGATGATTTCACCAATAGACGCTAGCGCTGTGGCGCCAGCAGCGACTACAACTTCGGCAACCCACGGTGCGTTGAATCTGTTGCGAAGTTTGAACACCGTCGGAAGTTCGCCATCTTCGGCCATCGAGGCTGCGGTTCGGGAAACACCTGCGAGAAGAGCAAGCATCGAGCCGAGTGATGCTGCGGCTGCAACAACCGGGGTAAGCCAAGCAACACCGGAAAGAGTTTGAAACAGTTCCGCAACCGGTATTTCGGTGAGTTGCAATTGTTTACCCATGCCGTCTAGCAGCACCCAGGCCAGAACCATGTAAAGAATCAATACAAAGGCAAGCGAAATGACAATTGCCTTTGGAATGTTTCGCTTCGAATCTCGCACTTCGTCACCGAGCGTTGCTACTCGGGCATAACCAGCAAATGCAAAGAAAACCACACCGGCTCCAACCAGCACCGAAGTGAGAGGGTTTTCTGGAGGCAGTGCGAAAGCTTCAGCTGAAAGATTTCCAGGACTTGCTAGGCCAAGTATCGAAAAAGTAGCCAAGAAGCCAACCGTAGTAAGGCTAAGAACAGTTGCCACGAGAGCGGTTCGGTTGATGCCAAGAATGTTCACCAGGGTAAGAATCGAAATTGCGGCGAATGATGGCCAAAATGCAATCTGCGGAAAGACATATCTTTGGAAAACTATTGCAATGGCCGCAATCGAAGCGATTTTGCCAAACACAAAAGCAAAACCTGAAAGAAATGACCAGGAATTGTTTAGGTAAACCCGCGAGTAAGCGTAAACACCGCCGGGACGATCGATCTGCTTAGCCAACTGGTAAATGGCTGCTGAGTTCAGCATCGCAACCATCGCAGCTATGGCAATCGAAACAAAAATAAGGTTTGCAGCGATTTTGTAGGCGCTTGCGAAAACCACAAAAACTCCAGCGCCGAGCATTGAAGCCAGCCCGATGGCGACTGCGCCACCGAGACCAAGTTGAGTTTTAGGCATGGCCGGGGAAAAGCTGGCTTACCGAGTCGTCGTCGAACACGGCGCTAATCGCGCGAGCGATAAGTGGGGCCACCGACAACACGGTTAGTTTCTCAAATCGCTTCTCTTCGGGAATCGGCAATGTGTCCATAACCAACACGGCGTCGACCGAGTCTCCGCTGAGGCGTTCTACAGCAGGATCTGAGAATACGGCGTGAGTGGCTGCCACGATAACGCGAGCAGCGCCATTTTTCTTCAGTGCTGCTGCCGCGGCAACGATGGTTCCGGCGGTGTCAATCATGTCGTCGACTAGTAGGCAGGTGCGGCCGTTGACGTCTCCAACTAACTCGTGAGCCGAAACCTGGTTCGGCACGTCTGGGTCGCGGCGCTTGTGAATAATTGCCAGAGGTGCACCGAGGCGGTCGGCCCAAATGTCGGCAACGCGAACGCGTCCTGAGTCTGGTGATACGACGGTGAGATCTTCGTGACCCCACTTTTCGGCTACGTAATCGGCCAAGGTGGGCAGTGCCCAGAGGTGGTCTACGGGTCCGTTGAAGAAACCCTGGATCTGCGGAGCGTGAAGGTCTACCGACATGATTCGGTCGGCACCGGCTGCGGCGAACAGATCAGACATTAGTCTGGCCGAGATTGGCTCGCGACCCTTGTGCTTCTTGTCTTGACGGCCGTATGGGAAAAATGGTGCAACCACTGTGATTCGCTTCGCGCTGGCTCGCTTCAGTGCATCCACCATGAGCAGTTGCTCCATGATCCACTGGTTGATCGGGTAAGGGTGTGACTGAATAACGAAGGCATCAACACCGCGAACCGACTCTTCAAATCGAACGAAGGTTTCGCCGTTTGCGAAGTCGTAGGCGGTTGTCGGTACTAGGTCTGTTCCTAAAATCTTGGCGACGTCGGCAGCCAGTTCGGGATGAGCTCGGCCGCTCACTAGAGCGAGTCTTTTTTGACCTTTGATCGTTATCTTGCTCAACTGGGGCTCCCGAATTTCTTTAGTTTTTGTCTTGTTCCGCCGCTTGCGCGGCCTTGGTTCCTGGCCGGTGGGAAAGAACCCAATCCGCGATATTCCGCTGAGGGGTTACGTTCATACCTAAATCTCCTGAAGCAACATCTTTACGAACCGTAGTTCCGGCAGCTGTGTAGGCTCCATCTCCAATAGTAATTGGAGCCACGAAAGTATTATGAGACCCTGAACGAACATGTGAACCGATTATGGTTCGGTGCTTATTCACGCCGTCGTAGTTGGCAAATATTGTTCCGGCTCCGATATTTGATTCAACACCGATCTCGGCATCGCCAACGTAGCTGAGATGAGGAACCTTGCTGCCAGCGCCAATCTTGGCATTCTTGGTTTCCACGAAAGTCCCGATTTTGCCGTCGTTTCCGAGGTCGGTACCAGGTCTGAGGTAGGCGAAGGGGCCGACGCTGGCACCATTTCCGATTACCGACGTGTTCACATGCGACTTCACCACGACGGCATTTTCGCCAACCTGAGTGTCGGTCATCTGAACTTCAGGGCCAATAGTTGAACCCGAGCCAATTGATGTGAAGCCTCGAAGAATCGTTCCAGGCAGAATGGTTACGTCTTCGCCAATGGAAACAGTGATGTCTAGCCAAGTACTGGCTGGGTCGAGGATGGTCACGCCAGCGCGTTGCCACGCTGCGCAGAGACGGCGGTTGAGCTCTGCAGTAACTTGCCCCAGCTGAACGCGGTCATTAATGCCGGCCACCAACCAATTGTCGTTGATGGTTAGCGCCTGAACTTTTCCGCCGCCTGCAGTGAGTTCGGCAATGACGTCGGTTAGGTATTTCTCGTTTTGAGCATTTTCCATTCCGATTGATGCCAATTTTTCACGTAGCGACAAAACGTCGAAGACGTAGACGCCGGCGTTCACCTCGGAAATCGACTTCTGCTCATCGGTCGTTTCCACGTGTTCGATGATTGCTGCGAATTCGCCTTGCTGGTTTCTAATAATTCGTCCAAGGCCGCTCGGGTCTTCGGCAACAGATGAAAGTACAGTCGCGTGAAAACCGCCCGCATTGTGAGCTTCAACCATCGATTGGATGGTGGCCACGTCGAGAAGCGGCACGTCGCCGCTGGTGACGACAACTGTTCCATCAAAGTCTTGCGGTAATAGCTCTAGTGCGCATTCAACGGCTCGGCCGGTTCCTGGGATTTCGTCCTGGTCGGCCACAATTGCGGTCGGGTAGAAAGTGCTGATGTAATCAACGATTAGGTCACGTTCGTGACGAACCACCGGGATCACATGTTCGGCTCCAAGAGCGTGAGCGGTAGAAAGTGCGTGGCCCAACAGCGGTAGCCCGGCGAGCTCGTGCATAACTTTTGGGGTTTTTGAGCGCATGCGAGTGCCGGAACCAGCGGCCAGCACGACGACTGCAAACTTGTTACTCATACACTCTCCTTACGCTCCGCCCATAGGATTCGAACCTATACCGAACGCCTCCAAAGAGCGCCGTGCTGCCATTACACTAGAGCGGACCGCGACCCCAAAAGGGTTGCATCTATAGTTTGCCAGAAACTATGCGAGCGCTTCGGATGTTTCTAGCCACTCGGCCTCTAAATCTTCACGTTTTTGGTTCAAATCATTTTGTAACTTGACTAACTTTGCCAAACCCTCAAAGTCTTCTTGGCTATGTTCGCCCATTTTGGCGTGTACCTCGGCCTCATCCGTGGAGAGTTTCTGCAACGCTCGCTCAATTCTGGCGAGGTTCTTCTCGGCATCTCGCAGCGCTGCACCTTTCAAACCAGTTGAAACCGGCACCGAGGCTTTGGTCTCGACTTTGGTTCCGAGGCTGGCTGCGCGAAGTTTCAGGTACTGCTCAATTCCTCCGGTTAGGTGGCGAAGGCTGCCATCGCCAAGCAGTGCATACTGTTGGTCGGTTACTCGCTCCAGAAGGTAGCGATCGTGGCTAACCACAATCAACGTGCCCGGCCAACTATCGAGCATGTGTTCCATTGCGGTGAGAATGTCGGTGTCGAGGTCGTTTGTCGGTTCGTCGAGAATCAAAACATTCGGTTCGCCAAAAAGTAGTCGAAGAAATTGCAAACGACGACGCTGACCGCCAGAGAGCTCCTTGATCGGAGTTTGCAGCTGGGCTTTCGTGAACCCAAGCTGTTCCACGAGCGAACTGGTAGAAACCTCTTGCTTATCGACCACAAAGTAAGACTTCTCTCTAGCGATCAACTCGTAGATTCTTTCGTCGGCGAATTCGTCCAGTTCTTGGACGTCCTGCGTGAGCACAGCCACCTGAACGGTTTTTCCGCGCTTCACTCTTCCGGCGCTCGGCGTCAATTCACCGGTGAGTAGTTTGAGCAATGTCGTTTTCCCGGCGCCGTTCACTCCGACCAGTCCAAAGCGATCGCCCGGGCCGAGCCGCCAGGTTACGTCGTGTAGCAAAGTTCGTCCCGCAACTTCGTAACTTAGGTCTTCAGCGTCCAGAACATCTTTGCCAAGTCTGGTCGTGGCCAACTTGCTGAGAGCCACCGAATCGCGTGGGTTGGGCTCATTGGATATCAGTTCCGCTGCAGCATCCATTCGAAACTTCGGCTTTGTGGTTCTGGCCGGAGCACCCCGGCGAAGCCAGGCAAGTTCTTTTCGCAGCAAATTCTGCCTACGTGATTCAGAAGCAGCCGCACTGCGGTCGCGCTCAACTCGCTGCAAGATGTAAGCGGCGTACCCTCCCTCAAAGGGTTCGATGATGCCGTCGTGAACTTCCCAGGTGTAGTTGCAAACCTCATCCAAGAACCATCGATCGTGGGTCACCACAAGCAACCCGCCCTGATTGGCCGGCCAGCGACGATTGAGGTGGTCGGCTAGCCAAGCAACCCCCTCAACATCAAGATGGTTGGTGGGTTCATCTAGCATTACGACGTCCCAGTCTTGAACTAGCAGAGCAGCTAAGGCAACACGTCTGCGCTGACCCCCGGATAACTCGTCGATGGTTTTTGACCAGTCGAGATCGCCGAGCAAACCGGCTAAAACATCTCTAACTTTCGGGTCACCAGCCCATTCGTGCTCTGGCCTCTGCCCAACCACAGCCTCACCGATGGTTGTAACGCCGGCAAACGAATCGACCTGCGTAAGCATTCCAACTTTCAGAGAGCCGCGGTAGGTAACTCTTCCGGAGTCTGGTTGAAGGGTTTTTGCAAGAAGCTTTAGCAAAGTTGATTTTCCGTCGCCGTTGCGGCCAACTACACCGATTCGATCGCCCTCGTTCAGGCCAACCGTGACGCTGTCGAAAACTGTTTTGGTTGGGAACTCAAGACTTACGGTCTCCGCTCCAAGTAAATGAGCCATTAGTTTTCCAACCTTGCTCCGACGGCTGGGCCAGAGGTCACTAAAGCGCGGTCTCCGAATTCGGCCGCAATCTTCTTGGCAGAATCTTCACTCTCGGCAATCGCAAAGATAGTTGGCCCTGAACCACTCACCAGAGCCGTTAGCGCTCCAGCACTGAGCGCTCGGGTTATGGTTTCTTGCAATTCCGGCCTAAGAGAAAGCGCCGCGCGCTGTAAGTCGTTATGAGCGAGTCTTGCAATTGTGAAAACATCACCTTGGGCCAGGGCATCGATTAGATCGACTGGTGTCGGAGGGGTGAATTCGGGAACCAGGTCTTCATCTTCGCGAAGTTCATCAAGTCGTTGATAGACCATCGGCGTCGACAGGCCACCCTCGCTAACGATGAGCACAATGTGAAGTTCGGTTTCCATTTCGAGTGCGGTTAGCTTCTCTCCGACTCCAGCACCGAGTGCAACCGAACCCATAAGTGCGAAAGGGACGTCCGCTCCGAGCTTGACCGCATCGACCTGGTTGTAGTTGCCAGTGAGCGCTTGGGTAGCCAGCAGTGAGGCTGCGGCATCGGCCGACCCACCGCCCATTCCCCCGGCTACTGGCACGTTCTTCGTGATTTCAAAACGTAGCGCCCTATCGGTGATGAGTTTTCCAGCGGCCACCACCAGGTTGCTTTCGTCGGTTGGTACACCCAAAAGCTGCTGCCGAGAAAGTGAACCCTGCACCGAAATTTCGGTCTTGTCTGAAAATCCAACCGAAACCACTTCCTTGAGTTTTAGCGCCAAGTACACACTGCAAACTTCGTGGTATCCGTTGTCAAGTTTCGGGCCAACCGCAAAGTAAAGGTTGATCTTGCCCGGGGCGCTAGCGGTAATCACAGCGACACTCGCTTCAAAACCGATTTGAACCAGGCGTTCCAAATCTTTCGGTATTCTTTTCGATCTTCTGTGCTCTTGATGAGATCGTGCAGCAGCGATAACTCGCAACCTTGAGGCTTTGTCGATAGCGTGAACTCCGGACGTGAGAAATCGGGAAGCCCGGCAATGATCTTGCTGTGCGGTGCACTTTTTAGAATTCTCGGTTGCAGGCTTTCTGGCCACTGCGCAACGTCTCCGACAATCGAAAAAATTCGACTGGCCTCGGCAGGAAACTCCACCACTATTTCCAGTGAAAGGATGTCGGCATTGCGTCCTCGGTTTTCGCTCATCAGACTGCCCTCGCGATTTTCAGAAAGTCGCTGATGTCGAGCTGTTCGCCTCTTAGTTGCGGGCTCAGGCCAGCCTTGTTGAGAAGTTCTTCGGCGGCCTTTGGTGAACCAGCGAAGTCGGCTAAGGCCTGCCTCAAAGTCTTGCGACGCTGCGAAAACGCAGCATCGATTATCGAAAAAGTCTTTACCCGTAGTTCTTCTGAAGCCAGTGGCTCAGGGCGCTTAGCGAAGTACACCAAAGACGAGTCGACGTTTGGAATCGGCCAGAAAATACTTCGGCTTACGTTACCGGCCAGGTTGGCGTCGGCCCACCAGGCCAGTTTGGCGCTTGGCCCACCGTAGATCTTGCTTCCTTTTGGTGCCGCTAAACGATGAGCCACTTCAGACTGAACCAGCACTAGACCGTGCCGAATAGTCGGAAAAGTCTCAATAAAGTGGAGCAGCACTGGAACAGATATGTTGTAGGGCAGGTTGGCCACCAGTGCTGTCGGTTCTGAGGGAAGCTCAGTAACTTTCATCGCATCCTGAGTGACCAACGAGAACCTTCGGCCCGGTGCTCGTTTGGCAACGGTTTGCTCAATGGCTGCAGCCATCTTGGGATCGATCTCCACCGAAATCACGTGATCAACTGCTTCCAATAACCCGAGCGTTAGCGAACCCAACCCCGGACCAATTTCGACAACCGTTTCATTCGATAGCAACTTAGCCGACGTAACAATCTTGCGAATGGTATTCGGGTCGGTGACAAAATTTTGTCCAAGTTTTTTGGTTGGAACAACGCCCAAGGAGTCAGCCAAAGCGCGAACGTCTGCGCCACCGAGAAGTTCAACCACTAGTTCCACGACCCGTATACATTTTCGGTGTTTTGGGCCAACTGACCGCTAAGTTCATTGGCGTCGACGCCCCTAATTTCCGCCATTTTGCGCACGGTGATCGGAACCAGATAGCTAGCATTCGGTCGACCTCGGAATGGCTCAGGAGTTAAAAACGGAGCATCAGTTTCCACCAGAATCAATTCTTTTGGTGCCATAGCCAGGGAGTTCCTCAGGTGTTCGTTGCGCTTGATGGTTATGTTTCCCGCGAAAGACATGTACCAGCCGTTGTCGATGCAAATCTGTGCCAGATCAACATCGCCAGAGTAACAGTGGAATACAACTCTGCCGGGTGCGCCGACTCGCTTGAGTGTTGCAACAACTTGGTCGTGGGCATCGCGATCGTGAATCATGAGAGCCAGATCATTCTCTTTGGCGATACGAATGTGCTCTTCGAAGGAATGTAGCTGAAGTGCTAGAGGCTCTTCACCTTCGGTTCTAAAGAAATCCAGCCCGGTTTCGCCGATTGCTCGCACCCTTGGCTGAGTTGCCAGGTCTGCTATCTCAGCGATGGCTTGATCAAGCTTGGCAATCGTTCCGTAATCAGGTGCCTCGTTTGGGTGAAGGGCAACCGCGGCTAAAACTTGAGGTTCTTTAGCCGCCAACTCAGCCGACCACTTACTGGTGGCGAGGGTCACTCCAACCTGAACTAAGCCTTTGATGCCAACCGAGGCGGCCTTGTCGAGTTGCTCACGAGTGCTCAGCGCTTCGTCGCCGAAAGCGATGTCGAGGTGGGTGTGGTTATCGTAGGTGGCAACCTCAAGCGGTTCGGGAAGTGGCGGATAGCTCACTACTGACCTTCGGTTTCGGCTTCGATTCGAGGGAACAGGGGCTCAAGCTCGCCGATTTTGGCACCAACTGGAAGAATGCCCCACTCGGCCGCAGAGGCTATTGTGGCATCGTCTAGAGCGCCGAGCGAGCCGCCAGTAACCGCTGCCCAGAGTTTTCCAGTGGCTTTCGGGATAACCGGAGCCAGAAGTACCGAGAGTGCGCGTAGGCCTTCAGCACAAACGTAAAGTACAGTGCCCAGTCGAGCTCGATTTTCTTCCGCCTTGGCCAAAACCCAAGGCTCGGAGACTGTGATGTAGTTGTTCAGTTCGTCAACCAAAGTCCAAACGCTCGTGATGGCGTCTTGGATGGCAACTCGCTCAATAGCGTCGTCTGCATCGTTGGTTGCTTTACGAGCAATTTCAATAATGGCAAGATCGGCTTCGGTGTATTCGCCAGGTTCTGGAATGAATCCGTCGAAGTAGCGGCCTACCATGGCCAAAACTCGAGACGCCAGGTTGCCAAATCCGTTTGCTAATTCAGCCTGGTATCTTGCCGAAAGGTCTTCCCAAGAGAACGAACCGTCTTGGCCAAAAGCAATTGCCTTCATGAAGTAGTAACGGAAGGCATCCGAACCAAAAGTGTCAGTGATTTGCTCAGGTGCAATACCGGTTAGCTTCGACTTCGACATCTTCTCGCCGCCAACCAAGAGCCATCCGTGACCAAACACCTGTTTCGGAGTTGGCAGGCCGGCCGCCATCAACATCGCTGGCCAGATAACCGCGTGGAAGCGAAGGATGTCTTTACCTACAACCTGAAGGCTGGCTGGCCAAAGTGAACGGAACTTTTCGTCATCCTCGCCGTATCCGATAGCGGTGATGTAGTTCAAAAGCGCGTCGAACCAAACGTAGGTGATGTGGCTGTCGTCCCAGGGAATGTCGATACCCCAGTCGAACTTTTCTTTGGACCTAGAAATCGAAAGGTCATCAAGCCCTCGACGAACAAACGAAACTACTTCGTTACGCGCAGAATCTGGCGCAACAAAATCTGGCTCCTGAGAATAGAGATCCAGAAGAGGCTGTTGGAATTCGCTCAGCTTGAAAAAGTAGTTGGTTTCTTTTAGCTTTTCCACCGGCTTGGAGTGGATGGCACAAACCGGCTGACCTTCGAAAGCGCCTTCGCCATCGAGCAGGTCAGCATCTGTCTTGTACTCTTCACAACCAACGCAATAGTTACCCTCGTAAGAACCCTGATAGATGAAGCCGGTGTCGTAAAGGTGCTGCACAAACTTTTGCACGTTCTTTTCGTGACGAGGCTCGGTGGTCCTGATGAAATCAGAGTTCCGAATGTCAATTGTGTCTAGAAGTGGCAACCAAGAGTCGTGCACGAGCTTGTCGGCCCAATCTTTTGGTTCAGTTTTGTTTGCCGCAGCGGTACGTAAGATTTTTTCGCCGTGTTCGTCGGTTCCCGTGAGCATGAATGCGTTCTCGCCACGCTGGGCATGCCAACGCGTCACCACGTCGGTGGCAACCTCGGTGTAGGCGTGACCGATGTGCGGAGCATCGTTCACGTAAAAAATCGGCGTCGTTGAATAAAACGACTTGACCGTAGAGTTAGGCATTCTTCTATCTTAATTGCGTGCGTCGAGGCTTGCTTGATACAGCTCACTCTTTGAGGCGCCGTGCATACTGGCTACCTGGGCTACCGCCTGTTTCAAACCAACGCCGCTGGCCGTGAGTTGTCGCACTTCGCGAACGAGATCAACGGCTTCAATTGATTCCTCGGGTGCGCCACCGATAACCAAAACCATCTCGCCCTTGTGTGCAACCGATGCCCACTCCACCAGGTCAAAAAGGGTTCCTCGAATGGTTTGCTCATACTTCTTTGTGAGGTCCCGCGCAACAGCAGCGGGTCGGTCGGAACCGAAAACTTCCGCAGCATCGACAAGCGATTCATGAATACGGTGAGGTGCTTCAAAGAAGACCATGGTTCGGCGCTCAGCCACCAGTTGCCCAAACAACCGCTTGCGCTCGCCCGACTTACGCGGAACAAAGCCTTCGAACGTAAAACGATCGGTTGGCAGACCGGAAACCGCGAGCGCCGTAACAACTGCTGAGGGGCCTGGAATTGCGATTACTTCAACACCAGCGGCCACTGCGGCACGAACCAGTAAAAATCCCGGATCACTCACGGTTGGCATTCCGGCATCACTTACTACCAGTAAGTCTTCTTCGCTGGCAAGTTTCACGAGTTGATCAAGCCGAGTGCTTTCGTTTTGTTCATTGAGGCTAAACATTTTTGCGTTAAGTGAAATCCCAAGAACCTGCGCGAGTTTAAGAGTCGAGCGGGTGTCTTCAGCGGCGATGAACTTTGCTTTCACCAGGTGCTCCACTAGTCGTGGGCTGGCATCGGAAAGATTGCCTATCGGAGTTGCCGCGAGAATGATCACCCTCTATTTTCCCAAATAGCATTGGCTTATGCGCTTAGTTCGAGAGTTTCGCCTGATTGGTGATCGATTTGGCGTACTGATAATTCTCGCGTTAGCTACGGTGACCAGACTTTGGAACCTAGGTTCGCCAAAAACTTTGGTGTTTGATGAGACCTATTACGTAAAGGATGCTCACACCCTTTGGGTTGCCGGCCATGAGCTCGCTTGGCCGAAAGGCGCCGATACCGAATTCAATACCGGAGACGTTACCGGCTTTCTGCAAACTCCCGAATTCGTGGTGCATGCCCCGCTGGGCAAATGGATCATCGGTCTAGGCATGCAACTTTTCGGGGCGAGCAATCCCTGGGGTTGGCGAATCATGCCTGCGTTGTTCGGAATCGCCTCAGTTTGGCTGATCTATCTTGTTGCCAAGAGACTTCTCAACTCACACCGTTGGGCTTTAGTACCAGCATTTTTGCTGGCCATCGACGGCCAGGCAATTGTGGTTTCCAGGACCGCAATTCTCGATGGCATTGTCACCACATTCTTGCTACTAGGTTTCTACTTTCTAATTCGGGCAACCTCTGCATTCAAACCCATCCCATGGCTGTTACTAATGGGTGTTGCCCTCGGCGCGGGCGCTGGAGTGAAGTGGACCGGATTTATCTATCTGGCGGTTTTTGTTGCCTACTTTGTTATTGCTTCACGGTGGAATCTTCGCGGATTGCTGGCAATCCCAGCGGCGCTAGCAACATATTTGATTACTTGGACGGGTTGGTTTACCACTCAGGGGTGGGGCTTCAATTCCGAAAACGTGGTTGGAAGTTTTATCGAATATCACCGTCAGATGTATCACTTCCATTCCACGCTGTCGATGTTCCACCCGTACCAGTCGAATCCGTTTACCTGGCTCACCATGTTTCGACCTACGTCTTTTTATTTCGAAACCCAAGGCGAAAACGTCACGGCTATTAACCCGATTGGTAATCCAGTTATTTGGTGGGGAGGATTGGCAGCGTTCGGGTTTCTGTTCGGGTGGTTTGCTCAATTCCGAGACAAACTCAGCCTGTTGGTGCTTTCCGGATATGTCGCCGGCTATCTACCTTGGCTGGTGTACTCGGATCGAACCGCATTCCAGTTCTACTCCGCCACTTTTGCGCCTTGGATCATTCTCGCCATAGCTGTTATGGCCTCTCGCTACCGCGCCATAAAACTCGTGACGTACGGATCGATAGTGGCCTTTGGGGTGTTTGTCTTCTTCGTGCCGCTATACCTCGGCTTGGAAATTCCTTTATGGTTCTGGCAGTGGCACATGTGGCTTCCCAGCTGGATTTAGTGAAGAGTAGGCTGTAGGGATTATGCCAAGCTACAGTTCCGTCCTAAGCAGCCCTGGTGTTTCGCGCATCTTGGGCACTCAACTCTTAGCGCGATTTGCTTTCGGCATGATGAGTCTCGCTATCATTCTGCACGTGCAGCAAATGTACGGGAGTTACACAATTGCCGGTATTGCCCTTGGTGCGGAAACAATTGGAGCCGCAATCGCCGGTCCTCTTCTCGCCAGGCGCCTCAACAAGTGGGGTCCCAGAAAAGTAATTCTGACTGTCGCTTCAATTAGTTCGGCAGCCATGCTGTTCTTGGCCTTCTTTGACTTTGGGGAAATCTGGACAATTTTTGCCTGTCTAGTGATTGGGCTAACGTCTCCCCCGATTCAACAAATCGCAAGATCCCTTTACCCGAGTCTGATTGCCAAAAAACAGACCTCGTACCTTTTTTCACTTGACGCAACCCTGCAAGAATTCCTTTGGGTGTTTGGCCCAGTTTTAGCCACCATGATTACCGCAACATATAGCAGCTCCAGCGCTGTTGTTTTCATGGCTCTTGTTCAAATCGTTGGAACATATCTTTTCTCAAAGAATCCGGAAATCGGTTCCATGAACATTCCAAAATCAAAACGTCGACTTGGAGGAATCCTAAAAAACCCCATCGTTCTGGCCAGCGTACTGATAAACCTTTGCTTAGTCGCCACCTTTGGTGGAGCTGAGGTAGGCACAGTTGCTGTTCTTGGCGTTGCGCCTTCGGGAATCGTTATTGCGGCTCTCTCGTTGGGCTCCATTATCGGCGGTTTCGCGCTCGGTCACCGCGCCAAAACCAAATGGGCTCTACTCAAGTTTTTGAGCATCGTGGCAGCTGGTTACCTAGCGGTGTTTTTCAACCCCACCGACCTAATCTGGATTACTCTTTGTTGGTTTGTAACCGGGCTGGGGGTGGCACCGGCTTTTGCCACTACAGCGTCGATGATTTCTGTTTCAATGGGAACTTCGGACAGCGCCGAAGCGTTTGGGTGGATCAACACCGGCCAACTACTGGGTTTCGCAGTTGGTGCTGCCGTCGCAGGAATCCTAATCGACCACATTTCAGCTGAGTCAGCCTGGTTTGTTACGGGGGCGTCTGCCGCGCTCGCTTTGATTTTCGCGCTCGCAACGGTTCGCCTAAACCCATCCCTTGAACATAAGGATGCCTAATGCCGATTTTTGCGGTCACCTACAAATACCTAGACGACCCTGAGCTGATCAATCAGATTCGCCCAGCTCACCGCGTTTGGCTGGGAGAACTTCTGGAACAAGATGTTCTCCTAGTGAGTGGCCCGCTGGTGCATCGCGCGGCATCACTACTTGTTTTTCGGGCAGAAACAGCCAACCAACTCAGCGCTCTTCTAGACCAAGATCCGCTCGAAATTGCCGGCGTGATTACTGAGAGAACCATTGAAGAATGGAATACCGTGTTTGGTCCTTGGAGTTAGCAAGAATATGAAACTTACTTTGAACAATGGTCACCCAATCGAGCAACTTGGTCTCGGGGTTTATAAAGTTGAGCAGGCTGACGCCGTAAAGCTCATGCGCGAAGCAATCGACGTCGGCTATCGACGAATCGATACTGCCGCCCTTTACGGTAACGAGGCAGAAGTCGGCCGCGGTATTCGCGAATCGGGGATTGACCGTGGAGACGTTTTTGTCACAACTAAGATCTGGAATGACCGGCAGGGCTACGATGAGTCGCTCAAAGCTATCGACGAATCGCTCATGCGCCTAGACCTCGGCTACGTGGACATGCTCCTAATTCACTGGCCAAGCCCCGCACAAGATCTTTATCTAGAAACCTGGAAAGCGTTCGAGAAAGTTTTGGCGAGTGGATTGGTTAGAAACATTGGAGTGAGCAACTTTCAGCCCGCTCATCTCGAGAGACTGATTGCAAACTCAGAGGTGAAGCCAACAATCAACCAGGTTGAGCTCCACCCGTTCTTTCAGCAAGCCGAGGTTCGATCAGCAAACGCTAAACATCAGGTACTGACCGAAGCCTGGTCTCCCCTAGCCCGAGCTGGAAAGAACGACAACCCGATTCTTGTTTCCGTCGCCAAAGATTTAGGAAAAACCGTTTCCCAGATAATCATCCGCTGGCATCTGCAACTTGGGAACCTAGTAATCCCAAAAACTACCCATCGCGAACGTTTGGTAGAAAACTTCGACGTCTTCAACTTCAACCTGACCGACGAGCAGATGAAGCAGATTGCTTCAGTAGACGAAGGTCTTCGAATGGGTCCAAACCCGGATGAGTTCGGCTAATCATGAAAGTACTGGTCACTGGCGCGAGCGGGCTAATCGGAACCGAACTTATTCGTGTGCTCCAGCAACAGGGGCACACTACTGACGCTTGGAAAAGAGGAACCAAAGTTTCAGTTTCCGAAATGGAAACCTACGACGCCGTGGTCAATTTAGCTGGAGCGACAACCGGCAAACTACCCTGGACGAAAAAGTACAAGCAGGAGTTAATTGACTCGAGGATCAAAACCACAGAGATGTTAGTGGAAGCCATAAACGGCTGTAGTAAACCACCGAAGGTATTTGTCAGTGGATCAGCTTCCGGCTTTTACGGAGACACCAAAGAAGTTAACGCCACAGAAGAGACTCCAAAAGGTACTGGGTTTCTAAGCGATTTATCGGCAGATTGGGAAGCCGCTGCGACTAAGGCGAAGACGAGGGTTGTGGTGATTCGTACCACGATGGTGATGAGCCGCAAACTCGGCGCACTAGGTAGGTTGCTTCCCCTAATCAAATGGGGGGTCGGCGGTCCGCTTGCCTCCGGCAGGCAATGGTGGGCGTGGATTTCTCTTCCGGATGAAGTGAATGCAATTATTCATCTGATCAACTCTGAAACGGCAAGCGGCGTATACAACCTAACCGCTCCAGAACCTGCAACCTGCATCGACGTGGTGCGTAGCCTGGCCAAACATCTGAAAAGACCCGCGCTGGTTCCAGTGCCGGCCTTCGCTCTGCGATTAGCATTTGGCGAAGGTGCCGATGAACTTTTGATTTGCAACCAGAAACTTTCTGCCGAGAAATTGTTGAAAACGGGATTCAAGTTTCAGCACCCAACCCTAGATTCTGCATCGGCCTGGGTAACAAAAAACCCCGCCGACTAATCGACGGGGTTTTTCAAATAACAACTACTTCTTTGGTGCAGCCTTCTTTACAGCTGGCTTCTTAGCAACAGGCTTCTTAGCAACAGGCTTCTTAGCAACAGGCTTCTTAGCAACAGGCTTCTTAGCAACAGGCT
>CALPUC020000006.1 GCA_943326655.2 Rhodoluna limnophila | reverse complement strand
GGAAATTGACGGACTAACCGATGCCTTTGAAAAACGCTCAATGGGTGAAGCAACCGAAGATGCGATCAAATCGCTGGGTATCACCAGAGCGGAACAAGACACCGTGGCCGCCAGTTCACACCAGCGACTAGCAAAATCACTGGCTTTTCAGACCGAAGAAATTACTCCAATTGAAGTGTCCCAGGGTAGAGAGAAGCTAACGGTTTCTGCCGACGACGGCCTCAGAGTCGAAACAACATTAGAAACTTTGGGCGCCCTGAAAGCAGCTTTTGGGCAAGCTGGCACGATCACTGCAGGGACCTCCTCACAAATTACCGATGGAGCTGCAGCCATAATTCTCATGAGCGAGAAAGAGGCGAAAAAGCGCGGCATAAAAGGCGTCGCTAAGGTCTTGGCCACATCCCAGGTTGCCGGCCCAGACTTTTCCCTAGCGGCTCAGCCCGCAAATGCGATAAACGCCGCATTAGCGAAAACCTCGAAGACAACCGAAAACCTCGTTGCGGTAGAGATCAACGAAGCTTTTGCTGCCGTTGCCGTTCACTCCACGAAAATACTCAACCTTGACCCTGCAATCGTCAACAGCAATGGAGGGGCGATAGCGCTAGGGCACCCGATTGGTGCCTCAGGTACGAGAATCGTCGGTCACCTGGCCAGACGTTTATCAGAAATGGGTCCAGGTAGCGTAGGTGCGGCAGGAATATGTGGCGGTGGCGGCCAAGGCTCAGCAATTGTGCTCGAGGCGTTGTAAAAAGCTAAAGCCCTAATCGATAACCCCAAGTTGTTATGGCTCAGTTCCCAGGTCGCCGATCATCGACTTTAGGGTTTCTTCGAGAGTCGCCACAACCTCGTAGGTTTTTGAGATTAGTTCTTCTGCCGATTGCGATTTCAGGAGATCTACTTGATCTAAGGGGCCAACCGGCAATACTCCCGCTAGCTGCCAGCAGGCATCCATCGGGTCGTCATTGAGTTCGGTGTCTGGTCCGTATTGAAGGTCGCCAAATTCGCTAGCGAATGCCAAAAGATTTCTAACTTTGCTCTCGAGATGAACCCTCGCCGACGTCAAAGAATCACTCCAAATCAAATCGGGGAGAAAATCTATGTCTGCGAGTGGATAAGGGTCATCGGGTAACCAAGCGTTCACTAGAAAGCGCTGCGTGCCAACCGACTCAATGCCATAGAACTGCTCCAAAGTTCCGATGTCGGTAACTGAAGCAATCGTTCCGATTTCTAGTCGCTTTTCTCCACCTCCAACTTCAGGACCGCGGGCAATCAGCACGACCCCGAACTCAGGATTCTCTTCGAGAATAAGGTCTCCGGTTAGTTTCAGGTATCGTTCCTCGAAGATTCGAAGAGACAGTGGCATCGCGGGCATCAACACTGAGCTCAAGGGAAACATTGGCATTACGGACATGGTTCACCAGCTACATTGTTCTTCACAGAACAATCCTAGGCCGACTGGAAAACTCAAAACTTCGGGAGCAAACTTGCTACCGCTACGCACCTGGCCGTTTTATAAGCTCACTGAATCGAGTTTTCCAAATATCCATTGTTGACTTGGAATACCAGACATTAATGTGATCGTCATCGCGATACACCGGCACCCCCCCGATGGATTTGTAGCATTTAGTCCCAATGCAGAAAAGGTTGTCGACGGGAAGATATTCACCCAAGCCGCTCTCTTCCACAGCCTCCGCAAATGGGTTGTTCCACGTCACGTCTTTTGTGAGACCAAAACAATCCTTGGGTTCATTCTTCAACAGGCAAAGGTTTGGGTCGGAGCGATTCAACGAACCCAGAGGGGTGTCTCCTATCAAAAAAATCTTTATGTTGGTCTTTTCCAGTGACTCCAAAGTTTTAGTAAAGGATCGCTTTAAATATGCCGATTTCGTTTTAATCTCGGGCCTCGAGACTCGGTTTGAAATATAGATTGCTGAGAAGTTATTGCCAGGCTTTGCTAAGGACTTTAGGACCCAAGGGGCGAAGCCTTTGCAGTTGGCAGGAATTACGACCGACCCAAAAACACACTCGGACATCAAAAAAGTTTTGACCCTGACACCCGAAGCCTTCCCAGCAGCGTGGAAGGCTGGGAGCCACTGTGTGGCATGGCTGTCGCCAACCAAAGCGATCGTTGTCTTGTAATTCTTAGTGGTGCCGTAAGTACAAGATTTGAACCGAGGGTTCGAGCTAAATCCGATATGGCAGCCGTTCGAATAAGCCTTCGAGACGGATTCGTTTGCTGACTGTGGTGGAAGCAAGGGTTTGGAGAGAATGAAATCCTCGCAAGAGTCTTTGGTCATCGCATTTGCGCCAAAGCAATACTCTGCTGTTGGCTCCGGCTCCTTCGTGGGGCTAGGCGATTCGGCTGTTGGCAAAGGTTTGCTTGTAGCAACGGGTGATTGGGTATACGTCGCGAAACTCAAACCCTGGATTGTCACAATTAGACCTAAGGCGAGTGCCAAATTTGCCATCAAAATTTTGCCAACGCCGAATTTGAATCTCGGTCCGTAGAAGCCGGGAAATCTAACTGGATCTTCAACGAATGTTTTCAATACGAAGGCGATCGCCAGTGTAAGGATTAGGCCGCCTGCAATGAAAAGTAAAGAATCGCCTTTCTCGCTCCAAGTGGCCACAAGAAGTGAAATGGGAAAGTGAACTAAATAAATTGAATAGGAGAGATCTCCGAGAAATACCCCTGTGGATTGGAGGCCTGCAATGGGGATTTTAAGCGGAAGGCTCTTTCCGGCAAGCAATGCTAGAGCGGTAATCACGCTGGGAACGATTGCGCCAGGAGCGGGAAACAAAAGGCCCAAATCAAAGTTGATGAGCAGTGTGAAAACCGCAAGACCCAGGATAGAAATTATCCAAAGTACGCGTGCATAGGCTTTACGTGGGTTGAGATTAGCGACAACCATGCCAAGGATGAACTGCCAGGCCCTTGTGGTGAGGCTGAAGTAGGCGGAAGAGTCGCCTATCGAAGTTTGATACAGCGAGAGGATCAGGCTTGCAATACCGATGGCACAGAAAATGATGAGCGGTTTCTTGAGTTTTGAAAGTCCAACAAGCAACAAGATGATTGGCACGAAAACGTAAAATTGTTCCTCTAGCGACAGCGACCAGAAGTGGACAAAGTAGGTCGGCAGCAAGTCTTTGCCCAGGTAGTCTCCGCCCTCAAAAGAGAGGTTTATGTTCTGAACATATAGTGAGCTCCATAGGGCGTGACGAAGATCACGTGTGGTTAGTGCGTTTGTTGCATAAAGCAAAAGAGTTGTTGCGATAACCACAACTATTGAGGCTGGTAACAACCGTTTGATTCGTTGTCTGAAAAATCGTCGGACGTCAATTCGTCCATTTGCCCTGAACTCGCTTAGTAAGCCTCCACCCACAAGATATCCGCTGATAACTAAGAAGATGTCTACACCTAGAAAACCGTATTCAAAACCGGCTAGGCCAAAGTGATATCCCACAACCGCTAATACAGCTACTGCACGAAGTAGTTGTATGTCTTGCCTTTTCCTCCAACGAGGACCCGCAGATTTACCCGAGACAGTCGCGCTACTCATGAGCTAATTGAAAGACCATTCGGTTGTTCCTGTCAAAAAATGAGTGTTGCGCAATAGAAGTTTAGAGCGGTTCTAGAGGAAACTTTGACCGCGATCCATTGCGGAGCGTTTCCATGAAACTTGTCACATTGCTTGGAATATTGCCAACAGTTCGGCCAGGGTGTGGGTGGATTCCGCACTGTGACGCAGTGGCTTTTTTTCAATAAGCACGTAGCTGTTTCTTCGGCCGGACTTGGTGACTTCGAGATACCCTGCTTCGCGGAGGTCGGAAATTATTTCGCGAACTCTGCGCTCGGTGATTCCCACACGAGTTGCCAGTTCCGTCAGTTTGACGTCAGGCTGTTTACTAATTTGCACGACAACGTGACCGTGGTTACTCAGGAATGTCCAATTCATTTGTCAACTATAGCGGAATTGGAATAGCGGTATTTTTCTTCTTGTATAGTGAAAATCATGAATTCTTTAGACATAGCAATTTCAAGCCTCACCAGCGTCCCCGTGCTGGCCTTCGCTCTGGGAATTCTAGCGAGCCGCATAAAGGCAGACATTGGGGTTTCTAAGAGTGCAGTCGAAATCATCTCCTTCGTCTTGCTTCTGGCAATCGGCCTAAAAGGTGGTTTCGCGCTTCAGAAAACCGGGCTCAGTGGTTCTGGTCTACCGATTGCAACGACCCTATTACTGGGCTGTCTGATCCCGCTAATAGCGTTCGCAATTCTGAAACTCGTCCCCAGACTCTCACTAATCGACCGAGGTTCGATAGCTGCGCACTACGGTTCAACCTCTCTCGTCACCTTCACCGCCGCACTCGTTTTCCTCGACAGCGCGAAAATCGAATACGAGGGCGTAGTGACCACTCTTCTGGTGGTAATGGAGGTTCCCGGTCTCTTGATTGGCATCCTCCTAGCCATGGGCGGGTTCTCTGCCCTAAAGAATCGCGAACTGCTGAAGGAAGTGCTCCTTGGCAAGACGGTTCTACTGCTCCTCGGAGGCGTGATCATGGGTTACATAGCCGGGCCCAAAGGCTACGAAAGCGTCAAAACCCTATTCGTCGACGCTCAGGCTGGATTGTTGACACTGTTTCTACTAACACTCGGCATTCAAGCCGGCAAGAACTTCAAACACTTCAAAGAACTCGGCCCCACCCTGGTTGGATTTGCAATCGTGATGCCGCTAATCGGAGGCAGCCTCGGCGCTCTAGCCGGCTCCGCGATTGGTCTCTCACCAGGCGGCGCAACAGCATTGGCGGTTCTATGTGCCAGCGCTTCTTACATCGCAGCACCCGCCGCCGTGTCAATCGCCCTACCCACCGCAAACCATTCGGTGCCTATCACAGCCAGCCTGGGAATCACATTCCCCTTCAACCTAGCGATTGGTCTGCCAACTTATTTCTGGCTCTCGCAAACCTTCACTGCGATCCTGTAATCAACCCAGAGACGAGAAAAAACCCCGCGGACGTGAGATCCTGCGGGGTTTTCGTGCGCTTGGAGGGACTCGAACCCCCAACCTTCTGATCCGTAGTCAGATGCTCTATCCGTTGAGCTACAAACGCTTGGGTGTTGCTTGAAGCAACTGCATTAGTTTAGCCGATTGGGTTGTCATGCGCTAGTGGGAGTTAGGCTCAGGGTATGGCTATAGAAAAACCCGAGTACCGAGTTCTTACCTCTTCCAACGGTATTGAAGTGCGCGACTACGACGAATACTGGGTCGCAGAGTGCCATGTGAAAACCGAGGCAGATCTTTCCATGGCTTCGAGCGTTGCATTCCGAAGATTGTTCAACTACATCAGTGGTGATAACTCGTCAAACCAGAAAATTGAAATGACTTCACCGGTTCAACAGACTGCTGCCGAGACTGGATGGTTGATTTCTTTCGTGGTTCCCAAAGACGTTTCGCTGGGATCGATCCCAGTGCCAACGAATTCGTCGATTGCTATTCGCAAAGTTCCAGCTGGCAAATACGCGGCCCTGGTTTATTCCGGCGCTTGGAGCGATGACAAATTGGAGTCAAAGGGCCGAGAGCTTCTGAGCGCTGTTGAGAAGTTGGGCCTAGTAACCGATGGGCCGCTAACAAGTGCTCGTTATAACCCTCCATTCATGCCCGCGTTTCTGAGGCGGAACGAAGTTCTGGTTCGCCTAAAGCCTTAGTAGTTCTTCAAGCTCTTCAGTGTTGCTAACCAAATAGTCGGCTTCGGCCCATTCGGCTTCGTCTCCGAAACCCCATTGAACCAAACACACTTCAATGCCGTGGTCTCGCGCGCCTTCAACATCGTGAATTCGGTCGCCGATCAGAATGACTTTCGTAAGGTCGGCATTGATTTTCTTTAGTCCTTCGTAGGCATAAGAGATAACGTCTGCCTTGGCGCTTCTGGATCTATCGTTAGAAGCCGTTCCTAGGACATCGAAGTATTTTAGAAAGTCGTAATGCTCTCCAACCAGGACGGTTCCCGATTCCCCTTTTGATGTGGCAAGAGAATTGGTAACGCCAGCCGCCTGACTCTTAGCGATAACTTCAAGCACGCCGGGGTAGAGAGTGCAATTGAGAGCACCACCTTGGTTCAGGTAGTAGTCGCGGTAGGTGAAGAGACACTTCTCGGTTAGGGCAGCATCAAAGCCCAGGGTTTTGCTGAAGGTGTCCGAAAGCGGTGGGCCCATAAAGGTTCTCAGGGTCTCATCATCAACGTCTGGAAGACCGAGCGTTTTGAAGGTGTGGTGAAACGACTCAAAAACCCCTGGTGCCGAGTCGATGATTGTGCCGTCTAGGTCCCAGAGAACTGTCGTGTAGTTGGTCATTTCGTCCTGTGTTTAGTTTCGATTGACTGACCCCAGTAGGTGGCTCCAATAACCATCACTGCGCCGATGGCACCAAATGGGCCAATAAGTTCGCTGCCGATAGTCACGGCGAGAATAGTTGCCCAAACCGGTTCGGTTCCCAGTAGCAAACTGGCTCTGGAAGCCGACGTGTGCTTAACAGCCCAGTTCATGCCGATGAATGCGAATGACGTGCAAAGAAGAGCCAGGAACAACATCGACGTCCAGTTGCCAGCGTTGTAGTTAGCGGCAGTGTTGAATGCGTCCGCTGGGTTGTAAAGGAACATGATCAAGCCCGAGGTTGAAACCATCACCGTGGTCAGGTTCACCGGGGAGTAAGACTTCCCTTGCGTTAGGCGACCCAGAATCACAAAGTGGAAGGTGCGAAGAATCATCGCGATGAACATAAGAAGGTCGCCAATGTTTGGTTCAACGAAGCCATTTCCCATGATGAGCATGAAAAGGCCGATGAGAGCAACGCTCGTGGCAATAAAGAACTTGTAAGGCAGCCAGTTCTTTCGCCAAGCACTCTCGAGAATCGGAACGGTGATTATGGCCAGCGCAATAATCAGTCCGCCGTTTGTTGCAGAAGTGAAGTGCACGCTGTAGGCCTCAAGGTTTAGAACCACGGTTTGGCTAATCCCGAACGCGATCCCCATGATCCACTCTTGCTTCTGAAACCGGTCTCTCTTATAGAGCCAGTAGAGCCAGAGAGCTGCCGCGGCAATCACAAAGCGGATTGCCATCATCCCGCCGATTGACCCAGCATTACCGAGGTCTTTCACAACCAGGTAGGTTGCGCCCCAAAAGCCGGCAACGACCAAAAGCATGAAATCGCCCGCACTGAAACGCATGGACGGTTTGGTAGACATTTATCAATCCTACTTTTAGGTATGTCCGCTTTGGCCCTTGCTAGAGTTGCCGAATGGGGAAAAACAAAGAACAGACTGCAATTAGCAGAATCGGCGCATTGGCGGTTACAGTTCGGAAGAGCATCGCAAATGTGGCTGGGGCTCCGGCTGCTCGGATTCAGAAATCAAGAGACGCGCGGTTCGCCCGTTGGGATTCCATTTACGAGGCCTCAAGGGTTGTCGCCAAGAAATATGTGGAAGAACTGAAAATTGAATTCCCTGAAGATACTTCAGACGAACTCATGGAATACATGAAAAACCAAGTACAAGAGACGGCGAAAACAAACCCGAACACTGACTTCTTGGTTGACAGCTTAACTCTCTATGTTTGCGTTGCTCTCGAACTCAGTGGGGGATTAGAAGTCGACGTCACTGCTCGTCGAAAGTGCATGAAACTGATCGAAAACACTAGAAAGCTGAATAAAGCTCGGAAAGTTTTGAAGAAAGTTGAAACTGCAGCGCGAATCGCAGCAGCCATCGCTGCTTTGCTTCCAGACAAAGGAAAACTGGCCCCAATCCGAAAAGCAGGTGTCGACGTATCATCGGTGATTGCCGCCAAGGATGTATTGCAATCGGAATTAGTAAATGCTTTTGAAAAAAATGGAATTGCTCATCCTGGTTTACAGGCAACTGCAAAAAAGATTATTGACGCTACCAGCAAAATACTCGAAGCTAGCCATGCGATACGAAACCCAACTTCAAAGGAGCTCTAACGTGACCAGTTATTCAAACAAATCGGTAGGCGCCGCCTACTTCTTCATGTTGTTCTCCTTTATTGGAGTGTGCGGAATTCAGCACTTCTATTTGGGGAACATTTGGAAGGGCGTTGTTTGGCTCTTCACCTTTGGTTTATTGGGTGTAGGGCTGCTTTGGGATCTGTTCACGCTGCCGCATCAGGTGCGAAATCTGTAACTAGTTGCCCTTGTTATAACGCTTCGAGCGAAGAACGACTAGTCCGAGTCCAATCATTCCAAGCGCTAGTGCTGATACTCCAGCGATGCCTTCTGCGGAGCCTCCGGTGTTAGCTAGAGAATCGTCTTGGACCTCGTCTTGGAAGTCTCCGGTCAGGCTTCCTTCGGGAGCGCCTTCAACTTCAACGCCGCCGTCCACGGTGGTGGCAAAGTTGTCGAAGTTAGTGACTCGGAAACCTGAGAAGTTGATGTAGCTGTAAATGTAGTCGGCGGCCAGGAGTGTTGGGGCTGCTTGGTTTAGCATCCTGAAGCTTGCCTCGGGAGTTTCGGCAACCAGAACACCGGCAGAGTTACATGGGAAGACCTCCACGCCAATGTCGAACGTGGTTTGGGTGGTGCGATCAATGGTGAAGATGATTCTGTACCAGTCGTCTGGAGAAAAGGTTCCAAGAAGATCTGGGTTAGTAGTTTTCTTTACGGTAACTACACCTTCGGTGTCGACGTCCCAGTTTGCTCCTGTGTTTACACTCTCATTGTGGAAAACGTAGCCTCCGCCGTGAACGGAAATACCTAGGGCGTCAATTGGTCGGAATGGTCCACCATTTACATTGCTATCGGTTGCGGCTGATGGGGTGGTTGCGGTGAAACCGAAGCCGCTGTAGCCATTCGGGCCGGTGCTCTTCATGAACGATGAGAAAGAGTATGAACTGCCTACCGGGCCGATGGTGAATTTGGCTTTCGGTTGGAAGACTGCGTTTGCCGCTCCTTCGTTGGTGGAAATCGAGCCGGTGTCATTAATGCCGCCATTGGCTGCCTGATTGACTGTTCCGCTATCGACATAACTCTGGAAGTCGTTGGTCAGCTGACCGGCTGCGTCGAAATTGTAGGAAAGCGTTGTGCTTCCAGCCGCTGATGCCATTTGGGCTGGAGTTAGCGAGGCCAAGACACCAATTGTGAGCGCCACCGAGAACCGGGCAATCTTTAAAAAGTTCATGACCAAAGTCTAAATGCATAAAACTGCATTGAACCTTCGGAAAAGCGAAGAGCCCTGATTGCTCAGGGCTCTTCTTTTAGTGCGGAGACGAGAGGATTTGAACCTCCGAACCCCTTTCAGGGTTACCTCATTAGCAGTGAGGCGCACTCGACCGGGCTATGCGACGTCTCCAAGTACTCGGTCAGTTTAGCCGATTTTTGGGGTTGATTTAACCCGAGCAGGTCTTGGTGGCCGAGTTGGTGCCAATCAGCCAGTCCATGGTGTCTTTGTCGTCTGGGTTGGTGCTGGTGCCGTCGGGGTTAGAAGTTCCGTAGCCCGAGTTCTTGCCGCTAACCAAAATTGGCTCGTCGGCTTTGAGTTTGTCGAAGACGATTTTCGCCTTGTCTGCGACTAGACCGACGCGGCCTGAGTATGGAGCTGGCAGACCGGTGCGGCTTGGCACCTGGATGAAAGTGATCTTGTCTAGGTCTACTGTTCGAAGGCTCGAGGCAATCGAAACCATAGTGCCAACATCACTCAGGCTTGAAGAAAGGGTCATGTTTCTGGCGGCGGCATTGGCTAGAGAGTAGAGCTGAATCGGGTTAGTGAGAACTCCACCGTTTTTGATTTTGCGCATAAGCGAGGTTAGGAAGACCTGCTGGTTCGAAATTCGTCCGAGGTCTGAGCCATCGCCAACGCCGTGGCGAGTTCTAAGGAACTGCAGGGCCTTCATGCCCTGGAGCACGTTCTTGCCTTTGGGAAGGTTTAGGAAGGTGTACTTGTCTTTGAGTGGTTTTGAAAGGCAGACTTCAACGCCGCCGATGGCATCGGACATGTCGATTACGCCCTGAAAGTCAATCATGGCAAGGTAAGGAATTTTGAGTCCGGTGAGTTTTTCCACGGTTAGGACGGTGCAACCAGGCCCGCCGTTGGCGATTGTGGCATTGATCTGGCCAAGTGACTGAGGTAGGTAAGGAGAGCCGCCATTAGGGTCGGGGCAGCTAGGCCAAGGAACCAACAGGTCTCGTGGGAAGCTCATGGCAACCACGTTTTTGCGGTCCTGTGAGATGTGAACCAGGATGATGACGTCGGCGAGGACCGACTTGTCGTTACCGAAAACGCCCGCCTGACCTTCGCGGGTGTCTGAACCGACTACCAAAATGTTGATGGCGCCCTTGAGGTCTTCGAGAGTTGGAGGCTTGATGGCTTTACCGTTGGCATCGACCAGTTGGATGCCGTGGGCCTGAATCTGGTTGTTCAGCGTAAACGCGGCCACACCAACGATGGCCATCGTGGCTCCGAGGATAGAAGCGGTAAGGCGGAACAGGATTCGACGAATGCCTTCACCCCTAGTTTTAGCGGGCTTGGCGTGAAGTGGCTGTGCAAGCTTGGATCTAGCCAATCGTTGCTCCTTCGGCCCTTAGGAAAAATCTCCTCGCTCCCGAAGGAACTTGTTCAGTTTACCCGAGAGGTGATGCTCTTAGAATCCCAGACAATGCTTGGAAAACCCTGAGAGTTATTTCCAAACTGCCTTAATGACGCGGGCGGTGGCGTTTCCGTCGTCCTTGGGGTTGAATTTATCGCGCCAGGCGCGATACTTCTCGGCATAGTCTTTCGAAAGCTTTGGCAGCTTGGTGAGTGCCTCTAGAACTTCTGGGGCGCTCAGCAAAATTGGGCCGGGTGCTTCGCTGCGGAAATCGAAATAGAACCCTCGGTCTCTTTCGTAGCTCTCAATGTCTGGAGTCAAGAAAATGATTGGCTTGCCGGTGACCGAGAAATCGAACATCACCGACGAATAGTCGGTGACCAAGACGTCGGCTGCAATAAATAGGTTGGCCACGTCTGGATACAGCGTGACGTCGATAAAGTTGTCGGCGGCCCGTTTTTTGTGCGAGGCGTGAGTATTGGCGTGACCCCGGTAGAGCAGCGTGTAACCGGTTGGAAGCTGGCTGTTTTCATTTAGGTAGTCAACTGCCTCCCAGCCACCTTTGCTTCCGCGCTCAGCATCGCGCCAAGTTGGGGCGTAGAGCACGAGGGTTTGGTTCGGGTCGCTAACCCCTAAACTTTGGCGAATTGCTTGTCGTTGATCGTGGGAAAAACCGCTTAGTCGATCGTTCCTGGGGTAACCGAGCTCAAGCAGCCTGGCCCCGGTGGTGAAAGCCTTTGGGAAGATTGCTGAGCAGTAGGGGTTCGGGGAGATTAGGTAGTCCCAGTAGCCAGCCTCCCGAATCATGGTGTCTTGGTAAACCTTGGACGTGCGATTGTTGCGAATGTCGTTGCCGATCATTTTGAGCGGGGTTCCATGCCAGGTCTGAAGATAAATCTGCCCATCGCGCTTTCGGAAGTAGCTCGGGAAATTTGCGTTGTTGACCAGGTACTTTGATCGCGCCAGTGCTTTCAACCAGCGAGTGGAGCCCTGCTTCAGCCCGACCATTCCCGCGGGAGCCTGGTTTTGACCCGGTGTTATGGTCCAGATAAGCGACAGCTCGGGGTGGGTCTTTTGTAATTCGATGGCTATATCGAGCGGGCTATCCCCAACCTGTTTTCCACTGAACGACTCGAACAGCACCGATTGCTGAAGCGGTTTGGAGCGGCTGGGAAGATAGACGAGTTTTCTGGCCAACCGAGCTTTGAAGCTCTTAGCCATAGCAAATAGGTTCATAACCATCCGTTTCGAAAACCCTGATTATTCAGCCTAAAACTCTCGGCTCGTTTAAACTCGGTACATCGAACCGAAAAGGTGTCAATTTTGAAATTTCTTGCGCGAATCTTCTTGAAAGCGGGCGGGCTATTTACGCGCCTTGGCAACAGGTTGAATGCGCCCAGAGTGGTTGGCGACAACTTAGCGCAACTGTTTGGCGAGAAAAAGTTTCCGCTTGGCGTTTTCATCGACGCTCCGGCTAAAGGTATCTATCAGTTGAAGATGTGGTTGCCTTCGCTAGAGGCCACTGGCGAGAACTTCTTTATCGTTTCGCACCGACCAGAGTTAGTTTCGGAAATAAGGAAGCTCAGCAAACGTCCGGTGTTCGTGGTTTCTGATTCAGAGATCGAAAGCTTGGCCAATGTGACCGGTTTGAAGACCTGGATTTACATAAATAACTCAAGGCCAAACTCGAGCTACGTGCGCTTCCCGCAATTCACTCACGTTCAGTTGATGCACGGCGATAGCGAGAAGACAGCTAGTTACACCCCGGTGAACGGAATGTACTCAAAGCTTTTTGTGGCCGGTCAGGCGGGGATCGACCGCTACGAGCGCAATGGCGTTGCGGTGGCGAAAGAGAAGTTCGTGAAAGTGGGGCGCCCGCAGCTATCGAATCTAGAAGTTGGTGCGAGCCTCGGTGCAAAACCAACATTGCTGATTTGCCCGACCTGGGGAGGTTCTGCGGAGGGAGATGTTTATTCATCACTCGCGCTAACCCCGCAATTCGTTGAATCAGCGCTGAAGCTCGGGGTGAGAGTGGTCTACCGCCCGCACCCTTACTCATTCCGCTCGGCGGCGGATTTGAGCATAATCAACGAGGTTCACCGGCTACTCGCGGCAGACAATCAGTTGAATCTGCGAGGGCACCTTTTCGGGGCGGCTGCCACAGACATTTCAGAAGCGGAAGCAATTAATCTCTCAACTGCGATGATTTCTGACATCTCAGGAATCGTGAGCGACTGGTTGTTCTCACTAAAGCCATATCTCTTGGTGAGCATGGACCACTCGGCGAAGGTATTCACCAGTCGTTACCCTGTGGCCAAGGGTGGTTTAGTTCTAGACAGCCAAAAAGCGAAAGCTATCGAGGAAAAAGTTGAGGCTCTCTTGCAAAAAGATGCTCTCTTGGGCGAACGCAAAATCATGCGCGAATACTACTTCGAAGGGCCAAACGACAAAGACCTGACCAAGCGCTTCGTTGCCGCAATCAAAGCGACTTTGAAGTAAGCGATTATGAAACTCATCAGGAAACTTGTTCACGCTCTCGCCTGGAGGACTCGCCTTTTCCTAAGGCCTTTTTTGAAGCCGTTTCAGCGGTTACTAGAATCTCCGGCCGCGGAAAAAATCGTCTATGCCATAACCGAATGGCGATTCGACCTACTGCTGAGGGGAAAACCAAAGACGGATAAATCCGTGCCGGAAGTTTCTATAGTCATCCCCATCTATAACGTTGCTCAATATCTTTCGGTTTGCGTAAAAAGTGCACTCTTGCAAACTCACCCGAATGTGCAGATTTTCCTGGTCGATGATGGTTCAACCGATAACTCTGCCGAAATTGCTAAGGCTTTCGCAGAACGTTTCGACAACGTTCAATTGGTGACCCAGAGAAATGCCGGATTGGCGGCTGCCAGGAACACCGGTGTTGCAGCAATCAAAAAAACCGACTACCTCCTGTTTTTAGACTCAGACGACGTGATTCCGCTGAAGACCGTAGAAAACTATTTGAAGGCCATCGGTTCGCTAAATGTGGTGGTCGGTAAGCCGACCCGCCTAAAGGGTTTTGCCCTCTACAAGCGCAGCCGTGAAGTCTTCAGCCGCCCGGTGACCAAAACGACCCTCGCCGCTCGTGTTGACTTCCTTTCTGATGTGACCGCCTGGAACAAACTGTTGCGTTTCGACTTTTGGAAGGCTGGCGGCTACCGGTTTCCGGTGGGTTACCTCTATGAAGATATGGCGCTAATGACCCGCGTTTATGCCGAGTCTGGAGGCTTCGCGGTAGTGACCAGCACTTCGTACTTCTGGCGCTCTCGCGTTGGTGGAGGAAGTTCGATTACTCAAGAGCGCTGGCAGATGAAGAACCTTGAGCATCGCCTAAAGGCGATTGAAGACACCTTGGCAGTTTTGGAAGAGATTTACCCGCGTTCTTCGGCAACGAAAGAACTCTGGGATTACTACCGGTGGTCTACCGCGCGATTCGACATCAACTTCTTCATGCCCTGGGTTGAACACACCGACCAGAAATACTTTGACACCCTTCAGGCAACAGCCAAGCGCCTATACGCAGAAGTTGATTCGGTGTTCTGGAAGAAAGTTCCTGAGCGTTATCGAGCTGCCTTGAAAGCTCTTATCGCGGGAGATCGCCAAGGAGTTATTTCCGCAATTTCCAAAGCTCGACTAAGCGTGCCAAAGCCAACTAACTAGCTGTTCGAGTGAAAAGAATTCCCTCGAAGCCGGCTAGAACTGTAGCGACTCCATCATCTTCAACAGCGTCGGTAACGAAGCTGGCCGCGGCATGAACTTCTTCGGGGCCTTGGCCCATGGCGAACGCTAAGCCGCCTCCGGCGATTGCCCATTCGAACATACTGATGTCGTTGCGCCCGTCGCCGATGGTGATGATTTGGTTTGGGGAAATGTTGTTGTGGGCTCGAACCACTTCCAGTGCGCTCGCTTTGGTAACTCCCAGTGGTGCGATGTCGAGCCAAGCTGAGTAGCCAATCGCGTAGCTAACCGATTGAAGACCGAGTGTGGCAACGGTGTCGACGAAGTCTTCCGTTTCCTGCTCTGGGCTAAGCACCACGATTCGGCTAACCGGGCGATGCATCAACTCTTCGAGAGGGGTTTCGTGGTTGACGTCGCCTAGGGCATCGGCAGGGAACTCCTTGTGGAAGTGGTAAACGCCGTCGGCGTCTTCCACAGCAAAATGCGCGTGTGGCAGGCTGCTGATGAGTTGAGTTAGCACCTCGGTTGGGTCGAAGGTGATTACTTCCTCCTGCACGTATCCGCGCGGGTGGTCGTGATCGATTCTCACCGTCACGGCACCGTTTGAAGAAATGAGTTTGCCGCTGGCGAGGCCGAGTTCCTTAGTAACACCAATTGCGTTTATGGCGCTGCGGCCGGTAGCGACCACAACCAGATGCCCGAGGTCTTGCACCCGTTGAACTTCGGCAGCAACTCTCGGTGAGAGATAGCCGTCGTCGTGAACTAACGTGCCATCGATATCGAGGCAGATTAACCAGCGGTGTTCTTCGGAAAAGGTCATGGCTAGGCGCGGGCCTTGGAGGTGATGGATTCGGCGCCGCCAAGGTAAGGGCGCAGCGCGACAGGGATTCTTACCGAACCATCTTGCTGCTGGTGGTTTTCCAGAATTGCCACTAGCCAGCGGGTTGTGGCAAGTGTGCCGTTTAGCGTGGCAACGGTTGCGGTTCTTCCGTCTTCTTTTCGGTAACGCGTATTTAGGCGACGAGCCTGAAACGTCGTGCAGTTCGAGGTTGAGGTGAGCTCGCGGTAGGTCTCTTGGCTCGGCACCCAGGCTTCGACATCGTATTTTCTCGCGGCGCTGGAACCTAGGTCTCCGGCTGCGGTGTGAATCACCCGGTACGGAAGTTCGCACTTCTGCAGCATCTGCTCTTGCCAGCCCAGAAGTCTCTCGTGCTCGGCTTCGGCCTGCTCTGGTTCAACGTAAGAGAACATCTCTAGCTTGTTGAACTGGTGAACTCGCAGGATTCCCTTGGTGTCACGGCCGGCGCTGCCAGCCTCACGACGGTAACAGGTACTCCAACCCGCGTAGCGAAGTGGGCCTTCGGAAAGGTCGATGATTTCGTCGCGGTGATAACCGGCTAAGGCAACCTCACTG
>CALPUC020000005.1 GCA_943326655.2 Rhodoluna limnophila | reverse complement strand
TTCGGTGGTCCGAGACAAAGCCGGAGTGCTGGTAAGCGACGGCAGCAAGGTGAAAGCTGGAACCAAACTCAACATTCGCCTGGCCAAGGGCGAAATCGAAGCAACGTCAAACTGAATTAAACTGGAGGAATCATGAGTGAAAAAAAGAACGACGACATTGCGAAGCTGACATACGAGCAGGCTCGCGATGAATTGGTGAAAGTTCTTGGCGATTTGGAGACCGGTTCGGTTTCACTCGAGGAGAGCATGACCCTCTGGGAGCGTGGTGAGGCTTTAGCCAAACACTGCAAGGCACTTCTCGCAGGCGCAAAAACCAAAATCGACGAGGCTTTGAAAGACAAGTAATTGAGTGATCAAAAAGCCAAAGAACATAGAGCGAAGCAGACTGTAAACAACCTACTTCTCTCGATTTTGGCTACCGCTGGAATGGTTTTAGTTCTGATCCTCATCGTTCCTCGCGACGACTCGAGTCGAATTCCAAAAATTGACTACATCGCAATTGCCGATCAGGCCAGCGCGTCAACCGGAAACAAAGTTGCAACTCCGGCTATCGACGACGATTGGTGGTCGAATCAGGCCAAGTGGTTTGGAAGCCCAGTAGACGCGGTTCCTCGCTTCGAGGTTGGGTTTGTCGGCCCAAAAAACGAATACATGGGCATGACTCATGCCTTCGACGTGAATCCAACCTGGTTGGCACTTTCACTCAAGGATGTGGTTTTGGAGAAAAACTACTCCAACGCTGGGTCCAGCCTGGTTTGGGGAATCTATCGTTCATCAGAAGTTCACGACCCGGTTCAGACTCGAGACTACATGTGGGCTGCCAGTGTTGGAAGTGATGCTATTTTGCTTTATGGCACCGCCAGCGAAACCGACTTCACGAAATTGAGTGCCAGTATTGAAAAAGACTTGAAGGATAAATAATGGGCTATCAAAGGCCAGAAACTCCGAAGCAAGCGTGGGATGCCCTCCTGGAGGGAAACCATCGCTTCACCACTGGCGATCCAGCTCACCCGCGCCAGGACATTGACCGCAGAGAATCCGTCGCTGAAACACAAAGACCATTCGCCGCACTTTTTGGTTGCGCCGATAGCCGCCTTTCTGCTGAAATCATTTTCGACGTTGGTCTAGGTGATTTGTTTGTCGTTCGAAATGCCGGCCAGGTTATTGCCGAAACTATTCTCGGCTCTCTCGAGTACGCGGTTGAGGTCTTGAAAGTTCCGCTGATTCTGGTTCTGGGTCACGACGAATGCGGTGCAATTCGAGCCACCATCAAGGCGCAGGAGGGTGACCTTCAAAGCGAAGGCGAGTTCATTCACAACATTGTCGCCCGAATTGCCCCAACGGTTGAACGCTCCTACGCAGCCGGCAAAAAAGACATCGACGACATCACCGACCTTCATATCGAAGACACCATCGAGGACATCCTGAGCCGCTCCTCCCTAATCGCTAAGGCGGTAAAGGAAGGTAAATTAGGTGTTGTCGGCGCTAATTACAAACTTGCTCTCGGTGAAATTCATCCTCTCGTAACTCACGGCGAAATCGCCTAACTGAAAGGTTCCAACGTGGAATACCGCATTGAACACGACACCATGGGTCAGGTAAAGGTACCTCTAAATGCTCTCTACGCCGCTCAGACCCAGCGAGCTGTTGAGAACTTCCCAATCTCCGGAACCACGCTTGAGCGAGCTCAAATTGCCGCTCTAGCCCAAATCAAGAAGTCGGCCGCCCTTGCCAACGCCAAACTCAATGTTTTGAAACCGGAAATTGCCAAAGCCATTTCCGGAGCAGCCGACGAAGTTATCGCGGGTAAGCACGATGGCGAATTCCCGGTCGACATTTTCCAGACCGGTTCGGGAACCTCATCGAACATGAACATGAACGAAGTGCTGGCTACCCTGGCCACCAAGTTGCTTGGCGACACCGTTCACCCAAACGACCACGTAAACGCCTCTCAGTCGAGCAACGATGTCTTCCCTACCAGCGTTCACGTTGCAGTAACCTCAGCACTGATTCACGATCTGATTCCAGCTCTCGACCACCTAGCACAGTCACTAGAGGCAAAAGCCAAGCTTTGGGCAACGGTAGTGAAAGCCGGCCGCACTCACCTAATGGATGCCACCCCGGTAACCCTCGGTCAGGAATTCGGTGGCTACGCAGCCCAGATTCGCTACGCAATCGAACGTGTGCAGAGCACCATCGTGCGCGTTGCTGAAGTACCTCTTGGCGGAACCGCCGTTGGCACCGGCATCAACACTCCGAAGGGTTTCCCTCAGGAAGTTATCCGCCTGCTTGCCGAAGAGACCAAGCTTCCGATCACAGAAGCCCGCGACCACTTTGAAGCTCAGGGAGCGCGCGATGCTCTAGTTGAAGGCATGGGTGCTCTTCGCGTTCTCGCAGTGAGCCTCACCAAGATCAACAACGACCTTCGCTGGATGGGCTCAGGCCCAAACGCCGGCCTTGGCGAACTTCACATTCCAGATCTGCAGCCAGGCTCATCGATTATGCCGGGTAAGGTCAACCCCGTTATCCCCGAAGCCGTGATGATGGTCTGCGCTCGTGTCATCGGAAACGACGCCACAGTCGCATGGGCTGGTGCTTCAGGCAACTTCGAACTCAACGTCGCCATCCCAGTTATGGGCAACGCACTACTCGAGTCGATTCGCCTCCTTAGCAACAGCATGCGCCTCCTCGCCGATAAGACCGTGGACGACCTCGAGGTAAACAAAGAGCGTGCTCTTGCTCTAGCCGAATCAAGCCCGAGCATCGTTACCCCGCTAAACAAGTTCATCGGCTACGAAGCTGCCGCCAAGATTGCCAAACACGCTGTTGCCAAGAGCATTACCGTGCGCGAAGCCACCATCGAACTCGGCTACGTCGACGGCGAGAAACTCACCATGGAACAGCTCGACAAAGCGCTCAACGTGCTATCGATGACCAAACCGGCGGAATAACAACCACCCAAAAACCAAGTAGAAGATACGGCCCGAGAGCGATAGAGCTCCGGGTCGTCATCTTTTTGGCAAGAAAACCAACCAAAACCACCGCGGTTGCAATGCCGAAAGACCATAGAGTCGCTTGCCACACCAACGCAGGGTCGAACCACGCCAATAACAGAGACAAGCCAGAAACCAACTTCACATCACCCATGCCAATCCAGCCCTTGAGGCTGATCAGCGTGCCTGCTCCAAACAACAGAGCGCTTATGGCAACGGCGGTGAGAACTCGGCTCCACTCAAGAGTGAGCACTAAGCCCAGAAGCGAAATCAGATAGCCGGGGATGGTGATTTTGTTGGGCAGGCGACGCTCGCGAAAGTCGATAACCATCAGCGGGATGGTCGTGGCGGCAAAGAAGCCAATTCCGATTAGAGGAAACATCCCCACAAGTTATTGCAAACGCTCGAACTGGTGAGGAAGTTTTACACAGGTTACGCTACGTCGCCGACGCGCTCCCAAATCTTGGAGATGATCTGCCAGCGGCCGTCGATGTGAATCAGGGTCAGGTAGTCCTGCATTACTCCTCCCATCATTTGTAGCTGAACCTTAGCCATGGCAGCGGTGTCGGAGATTTCGTCGATGAGAAGAATCTCGTCTTTGCGTTCTTCGCCCTTTGACTCTGGTGACTCTCGGTTGACCACGGCTTCGCGATAAACGTCGTATGGTCGACGATTCAGTTCACCGGTTTGGGCGCTGTAGAGCACAACATCTGTGTGGAATACTCGGTCGAACTTGTCCATGTCTTGGGTGTGCATGGCGTCAAAGTAGTCGGAAAGCATTGCCTCGATGGCGGGTCTGTTACTCATGAACTAATTATCTAAAAGGTCAGTCACCAATGCTGCGATTGCGGAACGCTCGGAGCGCATTAGGGTTACGTGACCGAAGAGATCTTGACCCTTTAGAGCTTCGATGACTGCGGCGATGCCGTCGTGGCGGCCGACTCTCAGGTTGTCGCGCTGGGCGACGTCGTGGGTAAGCACGACCTTAGAGTTTTGGCCGATGCGTGAGAGCACTGTTAGGAGGACGTTGCGCTCTAGAGACTGAGCTTCGTCGACGATCACGAATGCATCGTGCAGGGAGCGACCTCGGATGTGAGTTAGCGGAAGAACTTCTAGGATTCCTCGCTCGACCACGTGGTTCACGACCTCTTTGGAAACTAATGCACCGAGAGTGTCGAAGATGGCTTGGCCCCAGGGGTTCATCTTCTCCCCTTCGGTTCCTGGGAGGAAACCGATGTCTTGGCCACCAACGGCGAAAATTGGGCGGAAGACCATGATTTTCTTGTGCGCTCTGCGCTCCATGACGGCTTCGAGGGCAGCGCAGAGAGCGAGTGCCGACTTACCTGTTCCAGCCCGCCCACCGAGGCTCACAATGCCCACGTCGGAGTCTAGAAGTAGGTCGATGGCAAGTTTTTGCTCCGAGCTACGGCCGTGAACGCCGAAGACGTCTCGATCGCCTCTAACCAGGTGAACCTGGCCGTTGCGGGTGAGGCGGCCTAGGCACTGGCCGCGGTCGCTGGAAATCACGAGCCCGGTGTTGGCCGGCATTCCCTTGAGTTCCTCGAGAGTAACTACCTCGTTTTCGTAGAGGTCGTTCATCTGCTCCGATGTGATGGTTATCTCCGCTTGGCCGGTCCAGCCGGAATCAACGGCAAGGTTGTTCCGGTACTCTTCCGCGTGCAAACCGAGAGAGGCCACTTTCACGCGCATTGGCAGGTCTTGAGAGACCACAGTGATGTTATTTCCCTCGTTGGCTAGATTCATGGCAACGGCCAAAATTCGGCTGTCGTTATCTCCTAGTTGGTAACCAACGGGTAAAACCGACTGGTCGATGTGGTTTAGTTCCACGCGAAGTGTTCCGCCTTCGCCAACCTCAATTGGGAAATCGAGACGTTCATGTTCTTGTCGCAGATCGTCTAGGGCTCTGAGTGCCTGTCTTGCGAAGAAGCCAATTTCAGGGTCGTGGCGCTTTTTCTCGAGTTCATTGATGACCACGATTGGGATAACCACAGACTGTTCTTTGAAACGGAACATGGCTTTAGGGTCGGATAAGAGCACCGAAGTGTCGAGCACGTATGTGCGCAGCCCCTGTTCCTGTTTTTTTGCTGACTTGGAACGAGATGGGCTGCTATTTGGCACTATTGCTCCTGTGTGGTCTTCTTGAGGAAACTTTAGACCCGACTAAACGGCATCTGTGTAGACACGCCAAACGGCAAAGTTTCGTTCAGTTATCTTTTAGGCACCGAAGCGACGATGCCTTTTGGCGAAGGCACGAAGGGCACGTAGAAAGTCGACTCGGCGGAAATCAGGCCAGAGTGCTTCTTCGAAATAAAACTCGGAGTTGGCGCTCTGCCAGAGCAGAAAACCCGACATGCGTTGTTCCCCGGAGGTTCTAATTACCAGGTCTGGATCGGGTTGCCCAGACGTATAAAGATGCTTGGTGATGAGCTCTGGAGTTAGTAGCTCCGCCAGTTCGTCGATGCTCTGGTCTTTGTGGGCGGCGAGAATACTCTTCACTGCGTCGGTGATTTCATGGCGGCCGCCATACGCCACGGCGAGGTTTACATGCATTCCCGGCCAGGTGGATGTGTGGTCCTCGGCCGAGGCAATGGTCTTGGCAAGTTTTTCGGGAAGAAGCGCCCGGTCTCCAACTAACTGAAGTTTCCAACGACCAGATTCAGAAAGGGTTTGAACTAAATCGTCAATAACTTCAATCAGGTCGTCGAGTTCTTGACTTTTGCGGTTAGCGACGTTGTCGGTAGAGAGTAGGTAAAGGGTCACCAGTTCGATACCGAGCTCATCGCACCAACCGAGAAATTCGCGAGTCTTGAGTGCTCCGGCGGTGTGGCCGTCTTTAGCAGAATGGCCGTCTTTGAGTGCAGCCCAGCGGCGATTTCCGTCGAGGATGACTGCCACGTGCTTAGGTCGCGAACCTGGCCCGAGGCCAGAGGCAATGCGTCTCTCGTAAATTCGATAAATCAGGTTTCGCACGGTTCTAGGCTACTAGGGTTAGACCTATGGACCAGCCAAAGAACGACGATACCCCAACGCTTTACCTGCCAGTATCGTCTGGCTTTCCAGTAGTCGAAGAAACCAAGCCAACTCTTCGTGGCTGGCTACATGCTGGGATTCTTCCAATTGTTATTGCTGGCGGCGTTCTTCTAATCGTTTTCGGCGAGGGTGCGGCAGCCAAAGTTGCCGGTTCTATCTTCTTCGCCTGCTCGTTCCTACTATTCGGAAACTCTGCGCTTTATCACCGCTTTAACTGGAAGCCAAAGACGAAACTGGCCCTGAAGCGAATCGACCACGCCAACATCTTTCTACTAATCGCCGGCAGCTATACGCCGATCACAATGCTGGCGCTTCCCTTTGAACAGGGACTATTTCTTCTGATAGCAATTTGGTCGCTCACAATACTTGGCATCGGATTTCGGGTTTTTTGGATTGGAGCTCCGCGCTGGCTCTACACAGTGATTTATGTGGGGATGGGCTGGGGAGCAATCGTATACGTGCGCGATTTTATGGCAGCCAATCTACCAATGATGATTCTCATTCTGGCTGGTGGGCTGGCTTACACAATCGGTGCCGTGGTTTACGGGCTAAAGCGCCCTAACCCAATTCCGAAGCACTTTGGTTTCCACGAGATTTTCCACGCGCTAACCGTTATCGCTTTTGGTTGCCACTGGACGGCGGCTCTACTTATTGGGCTTGCTCCCCTTGACGGAAGCTTCGCCGGCTAGCTTTTCCTGAATTTCAGATCGGTAGCGAACCCGACGAACACGCCTCGCCATGTCGACAATCAAAAAGATGGCAGCCACCATCATCAGAAATACCGCCGCGAAGCCCAAAACACCAGGGCTGTAATAAACCTTGTCTGGATCGTTTAGCGGGTCGATGGTCTCTAGATTTGGGTCGATTGTCATGAGTGAATTCAAGAACAGCATGGTTTAAGTATGCCCGCATTTTGCTACTACCCTTGAACTATGAGCGAAAAAACTGCCAAGTTGGAAGAGCGCTACGGTCGCTCAGAAAACAAGTTCAGTCTGACCACTAAAGTCCTGGCTACTTTGGCTCTAGTTGCCTTTTTCTCCTTCGCCATTTACTCAACTTTTATCGCCAAACCGTTGGCCAGTGTTGAAGTTACCAGTTATGAAAAAATCGATGACACCCACATTCGAGGTAATTTCACCGCCCTAACCGGAGATCTGGCGGCCTCCTGCAGCTTCAAGGCATATGAGGCCAAGGGGAAAGTGGTTGGGTTTGTTGAAGTTGAGATTCCTGCAAACAACAGCGACAAGTTAGCGCTTCACGTGATTGTCAAAACTCTGGAACCGGCTGCCGTACTTAAGTCGGATGGCTGCCGCGTCAAATAGAATTGAGCGCATGTCTGAAGAACCAACCTGGCTCACTCAAGAGGCCTTTGATCGCTTAGCCGCTGAACTCGAACACCTGCTCAAGGTGGGTCGTCCCGATATCGCGAGACGTATTGGCGAGGCTCGCGAAGAGGGAGACCTAAAAGAGAACGGTGGCTACCACGCTGCCAAAGAAGAGCAGGGCAAGATTGAGGCCCGCATCTACCGACTTGAAAACATCCTGGCCACCGCGGTGGTTGGCGAACCTCACTCCTCGCACGGCGTGGTTGAACAGGGTATGTGGATTACGGTCGAACTAAACGGCTCTGAAAACAGCTTCCTTCTTGGCTCGGCCGAGATTGCCGAAGACGACGTTACTGTTTACTCCCCCGATTCACCCATCGGGAACGCAATTATCGGTAAGAAAATCGGCGACGAGGCGAGTTACAAGACCCCAATGGGCAAAACCATCACTGTGAAGGTCTTAAACGTAGAACGTTTCAACGGCTAGTTTCTAGCGAGGAACCTTCGGGTTCAAACCGGCTTTGCGTAGCGCTTCGAAAACGCGCTCTCGATGCTCATGACCCGATGTCTCAATTGAAAGTCTCAGTTCAACTTCGCTGATGTCTAGGTCTTTCCCGTTACGAGTGTGAAGCACCTCAACCACGTTGCCCTGGGCGGCGGCTATGGCCTGGGCGGCTTTTACCAATTGACCTGGACGATCTGGAAGCATCACCGAAACATCGGTGTAGCGCTCGGCGGCCATGAGTCCATGGCCAATCACTTTTTGCAGAAGAAGTGGGTCGATGTTGCCTCCAGAGAGAATCACGACGGTCTTACCCTTCGGCTTGATTGCACCCGACATTAGAGCAGCCACGGTGGCGGCGCCGGCCGGTTCGACAACCATCTTGGCCCGTTCAAGTAGAAGCACTATTGCCTTAGCGATTTCGTCGTCGCTCACGGCAACAACTTTGTCGATGTTTTTCTTGATTAGTTCAAACGGAATCTTGCCAGGCACAGCCACTGCAATTCCGTCGGCGATGGTTCGTTTGGTTTCGATTCTCACTAGCTTTCGAGCCTTGAGCGAAGTCACGTAGGAAGCGGCGTTTTCCGCCTGCACGCCGAAGACCCTGATTTTGCGATTGTGTTTGGCCGCGTAAGCCTTCACAACCGTGGCAACTCCGGCCGCCAAACCTCCGCCACCGATTGAAACGACGACGTTTGCCACATCAGGCACCTGCTCTAAAATCTCCAGGCCCACGGTTCCCTGCCCTAGCACTACGTCTAGGTGGTCATAGGGAGGAATGAAGATTAGACCCTTCTTGAGAGCGTAAGCCTGAGCCGCAGCCAGCGTTTCGGCAAAGACCGCGCCTTCAAGCACCACATCGGCGCCGTAGTGCTTGGTGGCTTCAAACTTCGGCAGAGACGCGCCAATCGGCATGTAAATTGTTGCCTTGATGCCTAGCTTCTTAGCAGCTAGGGCAACGCCCTGGGCGTGGTTACCCGCAGAGGCGGCAATCACTCCCTTTTTGCGCTCGGCAGGAGTCAGCTTGGTCATGCGGTGATAAGCACCACGAAGTTTGTAGGCTCCGGTTCGCTGAAGGTTCTCGGCCTTCATCAGAACCTCAACGCCGGTGATTTCGGTGAGTGCGTTGCTGTGAAGCACCGGAGTTACGTTGGCAACTTCACGCACAATAATCTCAGCACGCTCGAAGTCTTCGAGTGTTGGCGCTGGGAGTGCTGGTTGCTTTGGCATAGATTCCTCACGGGTTTTGTTCTGGTTTAGAGTTTAGTTTGTGAACGCAGCGATTAGCCTTTCTAACCTTGAAGCGAAGGCGATTGCACTCGATGCTCTGGGGTTTGCCGATCAGAAACCAATCAGCGTTCTCGACGTTTTTGAGCGAACCAATCTTTTGCAGGTCGACTCGGTGAACGTGTTCGAGCGGGCGCACTACCTGCCGTTGTTTTCTCGAATTGGCAACTTCGACAAATCGCAGCTCGATTCGCTGACTGGCGGGTTTGACCCGAAACTCATCGAATACTGGGCTCACGAGGCATCGATCATCAAAACTGCAGACCTGCCGTTATTTCACTGGCGAATGAAAGACAATCGCTACAACGACTGGGACCAAAAGTTGGGGGCTTGGATTGTCGCCGAGCTCACAGCAAGAGGGCCGCTTACCACTAGCGATTTCGAGCATCCGGGGCATGCCCGCAAAGGCTCGTGGTGGGGATGGAGCGACGTCAAGCGAACCCTAGAGCGGATGTTCTACTGCGGAGCACTGGTTTCTGGCGGCCGCAGCGGCTTCAAGCGCGTCTATGCTCTTCCAGAACAGGTACTGCCCGGTGAACTTATGGCAAGCCCGCCATCGACGGAACAGGCTCAGAAGATTTTGCTAACCCGAGCCACCAAGTCGCTCGGAGTTGCCAGCCAACGAGACCTTGCCGATTATTTCCGCATTCCGGCAACCAAGGTTACTCATCTGCTTGATGAATTGGTTGAAGACAAGACCTTGGTGCGATTGAGAGTTGATGGCTGGAACGTTGGTGGCTACGGCCTAGCCGACTTGAAGTTAGACCCGGCGAAGCACACCGGCACCACAGTGGTCAGCCCATTTGACCCGGTGTGCTGGAACCGTGAACGCACCAGCCGAATTTTTGGTTTTGATTACAAGATTGAAATTTATGTTCCCGAGCCGAAGAGAATTTTCGGCTACTACTCACTACCGGTATTGCACAACGGGAACCTCATTGCCCGAATTGACCTAAAAAGCAATCGTCAGGAAAACACACTGCAGGTGAAGTCAACGTGGGCTGAAGAGAGCCAGATTTCCAAATTCCCAAAGTCGGCAGTCGCCAGACACCTGAATGAGATTGCTAATTGGCAGGGTTTGAACTCGATCGCGGTGTCGGGCCTCGGAAACGTTTCTTTAGAATCCTCTACCGATAGCCTTTAGGCGTTCGATTCGCTTGGTGATCGGAGGGTGAGTGGAAAACATGCGCTCTACGAAACCAGGCTTTACTGGATCGGCAATATACATGTGAGCCATCGCCGAACTCTTTCTGCGCATTGGTCGGCCGTATTCGCCAAGCTTCTGCAGTGCCGAAGCGAGACCCTCTGGGAATCTGGTGATTTCCGCGCCGGTGGCATCGGCTAGGTATTCACGCTGACGCGAAACCGCCGCATTGATAATCGGGCCGATTAGGAACGCGATGATGCTTCCAACCACCCCAACCAAAAGAAGTGCCACACCGAGCCCGTTGTCGCGGCTGTCGCGGTTGCCAACGTTTGACCAGAAGGCCATACGCATGGCGAAGTCGGCCAAAATACCGATTGCCGAAATCAGACCAAACACGATGGTGGAAACCAGGATGTCGTAGTTCTTGACGTGACCCATTTCGTGAGCCATAACACCCTCGAGCTCCTTGTCGTCCATGATGGCGAGCAAGCCGCTGGTGGCGGCAACTACAGAGTTCTGCGGATTACGGCCGGTGGCGAAGGCGTTTGGCGCTTCGTCTGGGATGATGTAAACCTTTGGCATGGGCATGCCCTGGGAAATTGCGATGTTTTCAACTGTGCGCCAGAGCCTTGGGTTGTCGGCTTTTTGAATAGGCACTGCCCCGGACATCGCAACCGCAATTGAAGTGGAAGCGAAGTACTGGAAAACGGTGTAGCCAAGAACGAAAAGGATGATTGGAATCACACTCGAACCATCACCTGAATAAACACCCCAGGCGTAAGCGAGACCTCCGAGAAGACCGACAAAGCCCAGGATGATGATTATGGTGTTGCGCTTGTTGGCAGCAATTGCCCGATACATCTAGGCTCCTGTTAGAACTTGACCTGTGGTGGTTCCGCAATCGCTGCAGCGTCTGCAACTTCAAAGAACTCACGCGCGGTGAAGCCGAGACCGGATACAAACAGGTTCTGCGGGAACTGCTTGATTTTGATGTTCAGTTCGCGAACGCCACCGTTGTAGAACCGGCGTGACGCCATGATCTTGTCTTCGGTGTCGGTTAGTTCCTGCTGAAGCGCGAGGAAGTTCTGGTTTGCCTGTAGCTGTGGGTAAGCCTCGGCCACCATGAAGAGACTCTTTAGGGTTTCCTGAAGGTCGCCTTCGGCCTTAGCAGACTTGGCTGGGTGAGCCAACGCTTCTGGGGAAACCGTAGCCGCACGTGCCTTGGTTACGTTCTCGAATAGCTCGCGCTCGTGAGTGGCGTAGCCCTTCACGGTCTCGATTAGGTTTGGGATCAAATCCGCACGACGCTTTAGCTGAATGGTGATGTCACTCCATGCTTCATCAACACGAGTGTTTAAAGCCACCAGGCCGTTGTATGTTGCCCAGAGGAAGATACCTACTAGAGCTGCTACAGCAAGTGCAATCCAAACGAATTCCATTTTTCTCCTTTTGACGCAGTTTGCGTCACTCCTAAATCGTAAGCATCAACCACGACATCTGGGAACCAAACTCGGGATGCTCACAGCGAACACCCAGATTAGTCTTTGGCGTGATCAACTAGCAAAGTTGCCAGTTCGCGATTCCAATCGTCGTCGCACTTGACCCACGGCTCGGTTGCCGAAAAGCTGACTTGGCCGATGTGGCCGCTGATTCTACAAAGTGGTCCAGTTTCAATCGAGGGATCTTCCAGTCGCCAAACATCGGCACCGGCCACCTTAGCGTCGAAAGGTTTGTAGCCTTCCGACTTCAAAGTCTCAATAATCGAAGCCCACTCGGCGTCGGTTCTCTTGTTATAGCCAAAGAAAACCCCGACGTCACTGTTTGGAGTTCCAACCGCGCAATCGCGCTGGTCCTTAACATCATCGTCGGTTTGGTCAACCGCTTCCCAACCCGCTGCCATCTTTACTAAACCCTCAACATCACAGTTGGTAGGAACAGAGTAAGAGACCACAGGCTCCTTGGTGGGCTCAGGCTTATTATCGTCGGCGGCAGGAACAGGAGCGCAACCGGCGAGCAAAAGACTCGACAGGGTAATGACCAATATTTTCTTCATGTGCTCCTTGTGGGACTCGAACCCACACTGTGACGATTTTAAGTCGTCTGCCTCTGCCATTGGGCTAAAGGAGCGAGACCCGATCTAGTCACTAGCCTACTTTTTCTTCTTCGCAACTTTAGAAGCGTACGTCTCAAACTGGCGACGAGGGCCCTTGGTGGCAGAGATTGAAACAATGTCTCGGCGAAGAACCAGGTTCCAGATCCAACCGGCAAAGACGCGAATCTTTCGTTCCCACATCGGAACGGCTAGGCCATGGTAACCGCGGTGCATAAACCAGGCGATGAGGCCCTTAATCGCGAGCCCCTTCCACTGGTAGACACCAACGCCAATACCCAGTCCCGCAACGGCACCGAGAGGCTTGTGGAAGTATTCCTTCATGCCTTCGCCACGAAGCTCTGCCACGATGTTTTTGGACAACAATTTAGCCTGACGAACCGCGTGCTGAGCGTTTGGAACACAGAAACCGCCGACGCCGAACCCAGAGAGATCGGGCACAGCCGATACGTCCCCGGCCGTCCATGCGCCATGAATCACGTCGTCACCATCCGCAACCTGAAGAGTTGCCTTGGCGCGAATTCGTCCACGCTCGTCAACCGGGAGGTCGGTGTTACTCGCGTAAGGGTGAGCCATAACTCCGGCAGTCCAAACAATGACGTTCGAGGCGAAAGACTCGCCAGTTGAAAGCTTGATGACTCCATTTTCAGCCGACATCAGTTGGGTGTTTAGGTGAATCTGAGCACCGCGACGATCCAGGTTCGCAATGACCCACTCGGATGTCTTCTGTGAAACTTCAGGCATGATTCGACCCATGGCTTCAATGAGGTGAAAGTGAACGTCGTCGAAAGTTAGTGCTGGGTAGTAGCGAAGCAGGTAAGAGGCCAGAGAACGCATCTCGGCAAATGCTTCGATTCCCGCGAACCCGCCACCGACCACAACAAAGGTCAGCAGTCGATCGCGCTCAGGACCGGCCGGCAAATTAGCCGCTGTGTCGAAGTTGCTGAGAATTCGGTTACGAATTTCCACGGCTTCTTCGATGTTCTTCAAACCGATAGCGTTTTCAGAAACACCGGGGATCGGAAAAGTGCGAGAGACGGCGCCGGCGGTTACCACGATGTGGTCGTAGGCAATCTTCTGTTTTCCCGCTCCGGCTAACTCAACATGTGCAATCTTCTTGGCGTGCTCAACGCTCACTACACGGCCTGCCACAATGTTGGTCTTGCGAAGGTGGCGACGATGCGAAACAACGGCGTGGCGTGCCTCGATTGAACCGGCAACGACTTCTGGAAGGAACGGTTGGTAGGTCATGTATGGAAGCGGGTCAATTAGTGTGACTTCGGCTTCACCCTTACCCAGTTGTTTTTCTAGTTTTAGTGCTGTGTAGAAGCCGGCGTAGCCACCGCCGACAATGAGAATCTTTGGCATGGTGCCTTCCAAAAAATGGGTGAATGTTGTCTCTTAAGTCTAAACGCTAAGTAGAAAGTGGATGTCACAAACAGATCTAGAAAGTGGGGTCGCACTGGCAGCGATTTTGCTTCCAGGTGCAGGCATCCAAAGCGATATCGCCAATCGGATTTTCTCCGGGTCCGGCAGCCAGTGAATGCCCGGCCAAAGCGTGCAGGCATTTGACTCTGAGCGGCATTCCTCCCGCCGAAATTCCGTCAATCTCAGCTACCTCACCATGCTTCAACCGATCTGCCAGATAAGCATGGTGCGCCTTCTCATAGGCGAGTTGCAACTCGGGTTCGACCGACAGCCGTTCCTGCAGTTCGGCCATGAAACCAGAGGCCTCGAGGGTTGACAGAGCTGCCGTTGCGGCCGGAAGGCTCAGATAGTAAAAAGTTGGAAAAGGTGAGCCGTCGGAAAGCCTTGGTTTAGTAACCACCACAATCGGATTGCCGCATATGCAACGTGCTCCGACGCCAACCACATCGCGCATCTCGCGTCCTAGTTGTTTTTCAAGCGAACGAATGTCAGCGGCCGTAGCCTCGGAAATTGGCAACTTTAGGCCTTGGGTTGTTCTAAGCCAGCCCGAACCACGGTTTCCACCAAGTTTTCGCTCCAGTTGGTCTTTGTCGTCGAAACCTTTTTACTCAGCGAAGTACTGTTTCGAGCAGCCGCCAAAGCAGCCCCAACCGTTCCCGAACGATCGGCCGGGTTCACCTTGTCGGCATCCATCACCGTGAATGAAACTTCACCTGGCATCACATAAAACAGACGATTTCTGGCCTGAGCACGAATGTAAACGGGATCATCCCAGCGCTTTAGATCCTCTTTCATTTGAATGAGATTCTTTCGAGTTTCCTCATTCTGGTGAGCTAGATCTGCCACGGTTACCCGCTGTTCATACCAAATTTGCACCCTTGGGGCCAGGTTTACGAATGCCAAAATTCCGATGCCAATAAAGACCAGGGCGCGCCCGCTGAGGTTTAGTTTTCCCAAAAGCTCTCTTCGAGCAGCCGAAGATGTTACCCGTTTCAAACCAAGAGCTTTCGGTCTTGAAGTCTTCATTCGGGTTCCTTTTCTAAAGGTTTAGTGCTTGAAGCGAGGGAAAGCGTCTCGACCGGCGTAAACAGCCGCGTCCATAAGCTCTTCTTCGATTCGAAGTAACTGGTTGTATTTTGCCACACGCTCGGAACGTGCTGGAGCACCGGTCTTGATCTGGCCAGCGTTAGTGGCAACAGCCAAATCGGCGATGAAGGTGTCTTCGGTCTCACCTGAACGGTGCGAGATGATTGCCTTCATACCCTTGCTCTGAGCCAACGCAACGGCGTCGCGAGTTTCGGTAAGAGTACCGATCTGGTTGACCTTCACGAGGATGGCGTTTCCAGCCTTCTCGTCGATGCCCTTTTGCAAACGAGTTGGGTTGGTTACATAAAGGTCGTCTCCAACCAACTGAACCTTTTCTCCCAAAACAGCGGTGATCTTGGTCCAGCCAGCCCAGTCGTCTTCGGCCAGTGGGTCTTCGATAGAAACCAGTGGGTACTTGGCAACTAGGCCCTCGTAGTAGGCAATCATGTCGTCGGTCGAAAGCTGCTTACCCTCAAACTTGTAGGTGCCAGAAGCCTCGTGGTAGAACTCTGTGGCAGCGACGTCCAAAGCCAGCGCGATGTCCTTGCCAAGCGTGTAACCAGCCTTGGCTATTGCCTGAGAGATTAGATCTAGAGCCGCAGCATTGGTTGGAAGCTCCGGAGCGAAACCACCCTCATCACCCAAACCGGTCGAAAGACCCTGTGCGTGAAGAAGCGATTTAAGCGTGTGGTAAACCTCAACACCCCAACGAAGTGCCTCACCATAGGTCTCAGCGCCCAGCGGAACAATCATGAACTCCTGGATGTCAACACCGGTGTCGGCGTGGGCACCACCGTTAATGATGTTCATCAGTGGGACTGGAAGGGTTACACCCTTGTTCTCACCTAGGTACTCGTAGAGCTGTAGTTCAGCCGACTCGGCAGCAGCACGAGCAGTGGCCAGTGAAACACCCAAAATCGCGTTAGCGCCAATGCGCTCCTTGTTTGGAGTGCCGTCCAATGCAATCAGAGCGTTATCAACAGCGCGCTGGTCGGCGGCGTCGATTCCCTCAATCGCATCGTTTACCTCATCAAGAACTGCGTTTACGGCATTTAGAACACCCTTGCCCAGGTAACGACCCTTGTCGCCATCGCGGCTCTCGTGAGCTTCAAAAGCACCGGTCGAAGCGCCAGACGGCACTGCAGCACGACCAAAAGCATCGTCTTCCAATAAAACTTCAACCTCGATAGTTGGGTTTCCGCGTGAATCTAGGATCTCGCGAGCTCCTACAACATCAATTTTCGACAAGGTTTCTCCTATTTTTGGGGGGTTAATAATCTGGCGAAAAGCCGCCGCACCACACCGTTGTAA
>CALPUC020000004.1 GCA_943326655.2 Rhodoluna limnophila | reverse complement strand
CGACAGACTGCCGGCCGGCTCGAGTGGCGCCGAGGTCTTTCGGAGAGAAATCGCATGGCGAGAGTTTTATGCTGATGTTCTTTGGCACAATCCAGAAACCTTGAACGATTACCTCGAGAAACGGTTCTCTGGAATGCGCTACGACCATGATGAAGGTCGATTGCAGGCATGGCGCGAAGGGAAAACCGGTTACCCCATGGTTGACGCGGGAATGCGACAGTTGGCTGAAACCGGTTGGATGCACAATCGCGTGAGAATGATTGTGGCGTCGTTTCTGGTGAAGGACCTTCATTTCGAGTGGCAACACGGAGCCAGCTGGTTTGAAGAAAATCTCACCGATTTTGATCCAGCCTCAAACAGTCATGGTTGGCAGTGGACAGCGGGATGCGGAACCGATGCATCGCCCTACTACCGAGTGTTCAATCCCGTCTTGCAGGGTCTCAAATTTGATCCCGACGGTCATTACGTTCGAAAGTACATTCCCGAGTTGAGGCACCTAGAGGGTTCGAAGGTCCATGAACCATGGAATGAAGACTTTGGCTATCAACACGGTTACCCTGAGCGTTTAGTAGACCACGCTACCGAGCGAGTGGAATCCCTCGCGCGGCTCGACGAAATCAAGGTTCTTTAGAAAATAGAAATGTGAACAAGCGGGTCAACGGCCACCGCTAGAAAAAGAACCGTCAGGTAACTGATTGATCCGTGGAATAGTCTCATCGGAGATGTCACCTTGCCAGCAATCGACTGACGATATAAAACGGTTGCCTCAATCGTGAACCACAAGCCAAAGAGCGCTGCGCAAACGGTGTAAATCAGGCCCATGTTTGAGGCCGGAATCAGAAGCAGTGAACTGGTAACCATGGCCCAGCTGTAAAGCAGAATCTGAGCTCCCACAACCGCGGGTTTTCTGACCACGGGAAGCATAGGAACTCCCGCGGCCGAGTAATCGTCTCGATATTTCATCGAGAGCGGCCAGTAGTGAGGCGGCGTCCAGAGAAAAATTATGAGAAACAGAAGCCAAGAGGCCACCGACAGTTCTCCGGTGACTGCCGCCCAGCCGATAAGTACCGGCATGGCTCCAGCAGCGCCGCCCCAAACAATGTTCTGCGGAGTCCTGCGTTTGAGCAAGAGAGTGTAAATCAATACATAAAAGGCAATCGCAGCCAGCGACAGCATTGCCGATAGCCATCCCGCAGTTAGCCAAAGGTATCCGGAAGAGGCGAATGCGGTGATGTAAGCGAACCAAAGGGCTTCAGTTTTGGTGAGTTCTCCGGTGACCAACGGACGATTTTTGGTCCTCTTCATAATCTTGTCGATGTCGGCGTCGATGTAGCAGTTGAACGCGTTGGCGCTACCTGCGGACAGTGCCCCACCGATAAGAACGTTGATTACCAGAAACAAGTTTGGAAAGCCGTTTGGGTAGTTTGCCAAAATCATCGCGGGAAGAGTTGTTACCAGAAGTAATTCGATTACTCGGGGTTTGGTTAGGGCAACATAGGCGCGCAACTTCGACATCACCTTCGAGTTTACAGGCACGCTCGGTAGTAGACTTTCAACAGAACAAAGCGCGGTTTAGCGTCGTTCAAATCCGGCGACGAAGCCCAAAATTTCCGATGGATGCGCAGGCATTCAACTACTTCAAGGAGTCGCTGTGTCAGCATTCCAATGGTCCGAACTTGACTCTAGAGCCGTTGATACCGCTCGTGTGCTCGCAGCAGATGCGGTTGAAAAAGTTGGAAACGGACATCCCGGCACGGCAATTTCACTAGCTCCAGTGGCATACCTGCTGTTCAACAAGGTCATGAGACACGACCCGAGCGACGATCGTTGGATTGGTCGCGACAGATTCATTATGAGTGTTGGCCACTCATCCCTGACTTTATACAACCAGCTTTTTCTTCACGGGTACGGGCTTGAACTCGAAGACTTGAAGGCTCTGCGAACTTGGGGCTCGCTCACTCCCGGGCACCCGGAATACGGTCACACCAAAGGTGTTGAGATTACCACCGGTCCGCTGGGGCAAGGGCTCGCGTCGGCAACTGGTTTCGCATACTCGGCTCGCTATGAGAGGGGCCTGTTTGATCCAGCCGCTCCCCTGGGTTCCTCCCCTTTCGACCATTTCGTATACGTAATTGCCGGTGATGGCGACATGCAGGAGGGCGTCACCAGCGAAGCTGCTTCTCTGGCCGGCCATCAAAAACTTGGCAACCTCGTGGTTATCTACGACAGCAATCAGATTTCGATTGAAGACGACACCAACATTTCCTTCACCGAGGACATCATCGGTCGCTATGACTCTTACGGATGGCATACCCAGACCGTAGATTGGCGCAAAACCGGCGATTATGTTGAAGACGTAGAAGAACTGTACAACGCGATTCAAGCGGCCAAGGCGGTCACCGACAAGCCGTCGCTGATTCGTCTACGCACAATTATTGGATGGCCTTCCCCGAAGAAGCAGAACAGCGGAAAAATCCACGGATCTGCCCTCGGTGCCGAAGAATTGGCTGGCTTGAAGAATGTTTTGGGTTTTGATCCAAATCAGACTTTTGAAGTTTCTGACGAAGTTATTTCACACACTCGCAGATATCAGCAGTTCGCCTCGGAGAGCCGCAATGTTTGGGACGCCGCATTCGACGCATGGGCTTCTGAAAATCCAGAGAAAAAGAAGTTGCTTGACCGTTTGGTTGCCAAGGCTTTGCCTAGTGAACTCCAGGATGTCTTGCCAGTCTTTGAAGGTGGAGTCGAAGTTTCTACCCGTGCCGCATCTGGAAAAGTCATCAACGCTATTGCCGCCGTCATGCCCGAGCTTTGGGGTGGCTCATCCGACCTGGCTGAATCAAACCTGACGACAATAGCGGGAGCCAAATCATTCGTGCCGGAAGAGTGGTCTACTCACGAGTGGACCGCTAACCGATACGGTCGCGTTTTGCACTTCGGGATTCGTGAGCATGCGATGGGGTCAATCCTCAACGGAATAACTTTGAGCGGTCACACCCGGCCGTTTGGTGGCACATTCCTGATCTTCAGCGACTACATGAGACCAGCCGTTCGTTTGGCTGCTCTGATGGGCGTTCCATCTATTTTCGTTTGGACACACGACTCAGTAGCGCTCGGAGAAGATGGTCCAACCCACCAGCCGATTGAGCAATTGGCCACTCTTCGAGCTATCCCTAATCTCGCCATCGTGCGTCCCGGAGACGCTAATGAAACTTCTTATGCCTGGCAGGGAATTCTCGAACACCAAGATGGTCCGTCTGGAATTGCTCTCAGTCGCCAGAACATTCCGGTCATTGCCAGGGATGTAAAAGATGAAACCGGTGCCACAGTTGCCGGCGCAGAAGGCACGCTAAAAGGCGCCTACACTCTTGTTGATGCGGCAAATGGCAAACCAAAGGTCATCTTGATTGCAACTGGCTCAGAGCTGCAACTCGCCGTTGAGGCGCGATTGAAACTTGAGTCAAGCGGCATCGGAACCCGCGTTGTTTCTGCCCCATGTCTCGAGTGGTTTGAAGAGCAGTCGGCGGCCTATCGCGAAGCTGTTCTTCCCAGCTCAATCAAGGCGCGCGTGTCAGTTGAGGCAGGTTTGAGCCTCGGCTGGAGTAAATACGTCGGGCCATACGGCGAGAGCGTATCAATCGAGCACTTTGGCGCATCTGCCGACTACAAGACCCTATTCCGTGAATTCGGGATGACCGTTGAAAACGTCGTTTCAGCGGCAAAATCCAGCATCAAGAAAGCCTAGAGAACTATGTCAAATCCCCTCGCTCAACTAGCCGCCAACGGAGTCAGTATTTGGCTTGACGACCTATCTCGCTCACGCATCGAGTCTGGTAACTTGGCTTCACTGATCGCTTCAAGGTCAGTCTCAGGCGTGACCACTAATCCAACTATTTTTGCCGGCGCACTCAGCAAGGGCGAAGGTTATGGCGATCAGCTTTCAGAACTGGCGGCGCAAGGCAAAACCGCGACCGAGGCTATTTTTGAAATCACCACCGTCGATGTTGCTAACGCCTGTGACGTTTTTCGATCTGTCTATGATTCAACCGACGGCTTCGACGGCCGTGTTTCAATCGAGGTTGAGCCTGGTCTGGCGCACGATGCTGCGAAAACGGTTACTCAGGCCAAGGAGCTTTTCGCCAAAGTAAACCGCGAGAACGTCATGATTAAAATTCCAGCAACCAAAGCAGGCCTAGCGGCTATCACCGAGGTTATTTCAGTCGGCATCAGCGTAAACGTGACCCTTATTTTCTCTCTGCAGCGTTACCGAGAGGTAATTGGTGCCTACATCGCTGGAATTCAACTTGCCAAAGAAAAAGGCTTAGACCTATCTAAGATTCATTCTGTCGCCTCCTTTTTTGTTTCACGAGTTGACACCGAGATCGACAAGCGGCTTAACAATGTTGGAACTGAACAAGCCCTGTCACTTCGCAGTAAGGCTGCCCTGGCAAACGCTCGATTGGCTTATCGGGTCTTCGAAGAGGAATTTGACGTCGCCGCCTGGGCCGAGCTCGAATCGAGTGGCGCCAACAAACAACGCCCACTGATGGCCTCTACCGGGGTCAAAGACCCTGAGCTTAGCGACACACTGTACGTGACCGAATTAGTTGCACCGATGCTGGTCAACACGATGCCAGAAAAGACCATGGAGGCCGTTTTCGACCACGGCATCGTTCCTAACAACTCCATTACTGAGCACTACAGCGAGTCTGAGGCAATAATTGCTGCTGTTGAATCCCTAGGTATCAGCATTCACGAGGTTACTGACTTGCTTGAGAAAGAGGGCGTCGAAAAGTTCGTTATCTCTTGGAACGAACTCGTGGAAAGCATTTCCAAAGCTCTTGAGGCTGCCAAGTAATGACTCTTCGAGTAACAACTAGTGGATCGACCTCGCTCGCCGTTGAAGAGTTTTTACCGCAGCTAGTCGCGGCTAGTGTTGCCAGCAGGATTGGCGCCAAAGATTTCACCGTTTGGGGAAAAGAAGCCGAAGACGAAAGTTCTGTGAGGCTAGGTTGGGTATCTTCAGCCTCAGATTCGCAGGTCTTAGTTGCTGAGATTCTTGAACTCAAGGCTCATTTCAATGAGCTTGGGGTAAATCGCTTCGTGCTCTGCGGAATGGGTGGATCGTCTCTCGCTCCTGAAGTCATCACCAATACCGCAGGAGTTGAACTTGTGGTTTTGGATTCGACAAACCCGGAGCAGGTGGCCAAAGCTCTCGGTGGTGAACTCAAACGAACTGTAGTCGTGGTGTCTTCAAAATCGGGTTCAACCGTTGAAACCGATTCACAAAAACGTCTTTTTGAGCATGCTTTTGCGGAAGCCGGAATCAATGTTGCCGATCGCATTGTCGTGGTGACGGACCCGGGTTCACCTATGGAGCAAGCCGCTAAAGCAGATGGCTACCGAATTTTCAACGCCGATCCGACCGTTGGTGGTCGTTACTCTGCGCTAACCGCATTTGGTCTGGTTCCCTCGGGCTTAGCGGGCGCTGACATTCAGCAACTTCTCGACGAAGCTACTTCTGTTTCAGAACTCTTGGCATCAGACTCCATGAGTAATCCAGCGCTTCAACTGGGCGCAGCTCTTGCGCGAACTAAAAACGGAGAGCGATTCGCAGACAAAATTGTGATCGTGGAAGACGGAACAGTCATTCGAGGTCTCGGAGACTGGGCGGAGCAGTTGATTGCTGAATCAACCGGAAAACTGGGTAAAGGAATTTTGCCCGTGGTTGTGACCCCTTCAGCGATAGAACTTTCAAGCGAGGCTGGAGACCAGGTAATTGTTCGCCTTGGTAAGGATTCTTCGCCGGCTGCAGAAAATCAGATCGTAGTTTCTGGTTCGCTGGGAGCTCAGTTCCTGCTGTGGGAATACGCTACGGTAATTGCTTCCCACCTGCTCGGGGTCAACCCGTTTGATCAGCCAGATGTAGAGTCTGCCAAGATCGCCGCCAGGGCGATGCTTGAGGGACGCGAGCCAGAAACTCCTGCGGACTTCACCTTCAATGGAATTGAGGTGCGTTCGAGAGGTCTAGATTTAGGTGCTGATCACACAGTCAAATCTGCGATTGACGCCCTGCTCGGAACTTTGGGTGCTGAAGACTACATTTCACTTCACGCGTACCTTGACCGCACTTCATTTCCCGAGGCGCAAGCGTTACGCGACATTCTTGCTGAGCGCACCAAGCGCCCAACGACGTTTGGTTGGGCACCAAGGTTCTTGCATTCAACGGGTCAATATCACAAAGGCGGGCCTGCTCAGGGCGTCTTCTTGCAAATTGTGTCTAGGGCAAGTGCTGACCTGACGGTTCCGGGAAGAAACTTCACACTCGGTGAACTGATCGCTTCTCAGGCCGCTGGTGACGCAGCAGTTCTTGCCGAGCACAATCGCCCCGTTCTAACTCTTACCCTGAACAACGTTACTTCTGGTCTTGAAACCATACGGGAAAGTATTTGAAGGTCTAATGAGTCCAGTTGAAATATCCGCAGGCAAAAACCCGCTTCGTGACCCGGACGATCGTCGTCTAAACAAAATTGCCGGACCCAGTTCGCTCGTAATCTTCGGTGTTACTGGCGATCTGAGCCGAAAGAAATTGATGCCTGCGGTTTACGATTTGGCCAATCGAGGTCTTCTCCCTCCTGGTTTTGCGCTGGTGGGTTTTGCGAGGCGTGAATGGGAGAATCAGGATTTCGCCCAAGTCGTGCACGATTCGGTGCGAGAACACGCGAGAACCCCTTTTAGCGAAGAAGTGTGGCAGCAACTATCACAGGGAATTCGATTCATTCAAGGCGACTTTGACGACGATTCGGCATTTGATCGCCTCCGAGAAACCATTGAAGAGCTTGATGTCAATCGTGGCACTAACGGAAACCACGCTTTTTACCTTTCGATACCACCAAACGCCTTCCCGCTTGTTTGCCGACAGCTAAGCCGCAGCGGTCTTGCCGATCCGAAGCCAGACCAATTCCGTCGCGTGGTAATCGAGAAGCCATTCGGTAGCAACCTAAAGACTGCCAGGGAACTGAACGGCGTGGTCGAATCAGTGTTTCCTGCGGACTCTATCTTCCGGATTGACCACTATCTGGGCAAGGAAACCGTACAGAACATACTGGCTCTTCGTTTCGCTAATCAGCTCTTCGAACCACTATGGAACAAGAACTACATCGACCACGTTCAGATAACAATGGCCGAGGATATCGGGGTTGGCGGCCGCGCCGGATACTATGACGGAATTGGCGCAGCCAGAGATGTCATCCAGAATCACCTTCTTCAGCTTTTGGCATTAACTGCGATGGAAGAGCCAGTGTCTTTTGACGCAGCCGACCTTAGAAATGAAAAAGAGAAAGTCTTGAAAGCCGTGCGACTTCCGAGTGATCTCGGAACCCACACGGCACGAGGTCAGTACGCGGGTGGCTGGCAAGGTGGTGAAGAGGTTCTAGGTTTCCTCGAAGAAGATGGAATGAACCCAAAGTCGGTCACTGAAACCTTCGCGGCCATGCGATTAGACATCAACACTCGTCGATGGGCAGGAGTGCCATTCTATTTGCGCGCTGGAAAGCGTCTGGGTCGCAGGGTAACCGAGATTGCAGTTGTTTTTAAGAGAGCACCACAACAACTTTTTGCCGCCGATCAAACCGCAGAACTAGGGCAGAACGCCTTGGTTATTCGAGTGCAACCGGATGAAGGAATAACAATACGTTTTGGTTCGAAAGTTCCAGGTGTCGGTATGCAGGTTAGAGACGTGACTATGGACTTCGGCTATGGGCACGCATTCACGGAAGCAAGCCCGGAAGCCTATGAGCGCCTGATTCTCGACGTATTGTTGGGAGATCCACCGCTATTTCCAAGACACGAAGAGGTCGAGTTGTCTTGGAAGATACTAGATCCGATTGAAGAGTTCTGGGAAACCCAGGGACAACCAGAGCAGTATCGACCAGGTTCTTGGGGCCCTAGCTCGGCCGATGTCATGATGCAACAAGATGGAAGGGCGTGGCGTCGTCCGTGATCGTTGAACTTAAAGACACAACCGTTAGTCGAATCTCAAAGAAGCTCATTCAGCTTCGTGAACAGGGTGGAGCTGTGGCTCTGGGTCGAGTGCTCACTCTGGTTATTCAAACCGATCACAAAGGGCTCGAAGACGCCATTCAATCGGCAAACGAAGCGTCCCGGGAACATCCTTGCCGAATTGTGGTTCTAGCCGAAGCTGAAGGAACCGAAAAGACTGATGCGAAACTCGACGCCGAAATTAGAGTTGGTGGAGATGCTGGGGCTTCCGAGGTCATAGTTTTAAAGGCCTGGGGTGAGGCGACATCTGACGCCGAGTTACTGGTAACTGGGTTGCTGCTCCCAGATGCCCCGGTTGTTGCCTGGTGGCCCTCGGCTGCGCCGCCGCACCTTTCGATTTCTCCAATTGGTCGCATTGCGACCCGCAGGATTACCGATGCCTCGGAACAGTTGAACCCTCATGATTTTCTGAGAAAGCTTGCCAAGAACTATGCTCCAGGCGACACCGATTTCGCTTGGACACGCCTCACACTTTGGCGTGCTCAGCTGGCAGCTCTTCTCGACCAACCACCGTTCGATCCGGTTACTGCGGTCGAAGTGTGCGGTACGCCTGATTCACCCAGCACCGACCTACTGGCGGCCTGGCTTGGAATGAAACTCAAGGTCGAGGTAAAGATTGTTAGAGAACCACTTGGCAAGCCTGTAGCGGGTATCAAGGGTGTGAAGTTGTTTCGTGATTCTGGAGACATCGAAATTGTGCGTCGAGTACCAGACATCGCAACTTTGATTCAGCCAACTCAACCAACACGCGAGATTTCATTGGCCAGGCGCAATAATCGCGACTGCCTGAGCGAAGACCTAAGGCGCCTAGACCCGGACGAGCTTTTCGGAGAGGTTCTGAAGTGGTTCGCCCGGTCGTAAAGCGGTTTAGTGATGCTATCTCCGTTGCAGATGCCGCAGCGGCCGATCTCTACACTTTTGTTTCAGACAGGCTGAAGCTGCAGGAACGCGTGGATGTGGCCCTAACCGGAGGAACTGTTGGGATTTTGACTCTGGCGTCTGCGTCAGCCCTCGATTTCAACTCTCTGGATCTATCTCGACTACACATTTGGTGGGGTGATGAGCGCTTCGTTTCGTCTGATCACGAGGACAGAAATGCGGTGCAGGCAAGAAAAGCCTGGCTTCAGAAACTAAACATTCCGTCGGTAAATGTTCACGAGTTTCCAAGTACGGATTCGCAGCTAGGTATTGATGGCGCCGCGGCTGAGTTTGCTAAATTTTTCGATGGTCAACGAATAAGTTTTGACCTGATGTTGATGGGCGTGGGGCCAGATGGGCACATCGCTAGCCTATTCCCCGGCCACTCTTGTGGCAACAGCGAACAATCTGTTGTTGCGGAGCCCGCTTCTCCGAAACCTCCCGAAGCCAGATTGTCGTTTTCCTATTCTGTAATCAATCAGTCCGATGAAATTTGGTTCACTGTGGCAGGCTCGGATAAGGCTGAGGCTGTTGCCAGCGCCTTTGGTGAGAATCCAGACGAGTTACCGGTTGGCAGAGTGAAGGGTAAAGAAAAGACGGTCTGGTACGTAGACCAGACCGCCGGAAATCTTTCCTGGGGTTGCTAACCCGCGACGCTAAACCTCGCGAAAAGCCCTAGTGCCACAATAATTGCCAACCAAACTACTCCAAGAATCACAGTGATTCGATTCAGGTTACGCTCTGCAACACCGGACGACTGCATGGTGGAAGTAACTCCACCGCCGAACATGTCGGACAAGCCTCCCCCGCGGCCTTTGTGAAGAAGGATCAATAGGGTGAGTAGCATGCTGATGATGAATAAAAGTACCATCAGTGCGGTACGTATAGCTTCCAAAATTGACTCCTAGTTGTGTCTCTAATGTCTATATTGCCAGATGACTCTGGAATCTAGCGATTCCAGAGAATTCCTCTGAGTCCAAACTTGCTCCGCCAACCAGAACTCCATCGACTTCTGGGCTTCGAAGGAAGCCGGCCACGTTGTTTGCCTTAACCGAACCTCCGTAGAGGATTCGAACCCTGTCGGCCAACTCCCCGTGCTCCGCACGAATGGCATCGCGAATCTTGAGAGCTACGCTCGCTGCCTGCTCGGGTGTGGCAACTTGACCGGTTCCAATAGCCCAGACCGGTTCATAGGCGATGATGAAATCTCCCAATGATTCGTGTTCGGCAAGTGCGGCAAGTGTTTGTCGAACTGGCACAGCCGCTGCCCCTTCGCTTTCTAGTTCCTCGAGTGTCTCTCCAACGCAGATGACTGGAACGATCCCGTGTTTGAATGCTGCTGCGGTTTTTGAACGAACCACATCGTCGGATTCATTGTGAAGCTGACGTCGCTCACTGTGACCGATGAGTACATACTGAACATCGAGCTTCTTGAGTGCCAGGCCTGAAACTTCACCGGTGAAGGCCCCTGAATCATGGGCCGAGATGTCTTGTGCTCCAAGTTTTAATTCAAACTGATCTGCGTCAATCAGGGTCTGAATAGACCTCAGGGAGGTAAATCCTGGGAAAACAGCTACCTCGGCTGTCGCGTAGTCGAAATTCGCATCCTTGAGCGTCCACGCGAGTTTTTGCACAAGAGCAATACCCTGTTGGTGGTCTAGGTTCATTTTCCAGTTCCCCGCAATAAACGGAACACGGTTAGTCATTTAGGACCTCCAGCCCTGGAAGGGATTTCCCTTCAAGATATTCTAAACTTGCGCCGCCACCGGTTGAAATGTGGCCGAATTGTCCGTCCGAGAATCCGAGCAGACGAACTGCGGCTGCAGAATCGCCACCGCCAACTACAGAAAGACCCTGAACTTCAGTAAGTGCAGCTGCCACCGCTTTTGTTCCAGAGGCGAATAGGTCAATCTCAAACACACCCATCGGGCCGTTCCAGAAGACAGTTTTCGCTTCAGCAATCTCTCTTGCAAAAATCAAAGCAGACTCCGGGCCAATGTCGAGACCAAGACCTGTTTCACCGAAAGGTGTTGATTCGATCTCAGAAGCTCTGGTTACAGAGACTTCTGCATCGGCACCGAATTTACTAGCGACCACGATGTCTACCGGAAGTACGATTTCTACCCCGAGTGATTTCGCGCGATCCATATATTCCAAAACGGTTGGTATTTGATCTTCCTCTAGTAGCGAAGAACCGACTTTGTATCCAAGCGCTGCCAGGAAGGTAAACACCATTCCCCCACCGATGAGTAACTTGTTCACCGAAGGTAGCAGATGGTCGATAACTCCGAGCTTGTCACTAACTTTTGAACCGCCAAGAACAACCGCGTATGGTCGCTCTGGATCAACGGTTAGCCGCTTCATGACTTCCAGTTCCTTCTCGATTAGGAACCCTGCATATGAAGGTATTAGCTGCGCTAGTTCGTATACGGACGCCTGTTTGCGGTGAACGACGCCGAAGCCATCAGAAATAAAAACGTCTCCGAAGGCAGCTAATTTGGCGGCGAATTCTCGGCGAACATTTTCGTCCTTGGAAGTTTCTTCAGGATTGAAACGAAGGTTCTCAAGAACAACTACTCCGCCGCTGGTCAGGACCTTTAGGGCCCCTTCAGCGCGAACTCCAACAGTGTCAGAAGCAAACAGCACCGGTTGCTCCAAGAGTTCGCTGAGACGCTCTGCTGCTGGTTCTAGCGAATACTTCGGATCTGGTGCACCCTCTGGGCGACCCAGGTGGCTTATTACAACAACCTTGGCGCCTTGCTCAACGAGGTACTTGATGGTTGGCACTGAAGCCACGATACGGCCGTCATCGGTGATTCGAGAACCATCTAGGGGAACATTAAAATCACAGCGAATGATTACTGTTTTTCCATCAAGCGAGCCGAGCTCAGAGAGTTTACGCAAGATAATCGCTTCTTTTGACGACCTGGTTTACAGCTTCGAGGCTACTAATTCAGTCAACTCGACCAAACGGTTTGAGTAACCCCACTCGTTGTCGTACCAGGACGAAATCTTCACGGTGTTACCGATTACCTTGATTAGCCCAGCGTCAACGATTGATGAGTGAGGGTCGGCAACGATGTCACTCGAAACAATTGGTTCCTCGGTGTACTTCAAGATGCCTTTTAGACGACCGCTGGCAGCGGCCTCTCGGTAGGCGTCCTGAACCTGCTCAACAGTAACGGTGGTCTTAGAAACTAGCGTTAGGTCGGTGATTGAGCCGGTTGGTACTGGAACACGAAGCGCGTAGCCGTCAAGCTTGCCCTTAAGTTCAGGTAGAACTAGACCAATTGCCTTCGCGGCACCGGTGGATGAAGGAACGATGTTGATCGCTGCAGCACGCGCACGACGAAGGTCGCCATGTGGGCCGTCCTGGAGGTTCTGGTCTGCGGTGTAGGCGTGAACCGTGGTCATTAGGCCGTTCTCAATACCGAACTTGTCGTTGAAGACCTTAGCGAATGGAGCTAGGCAGTTAGTGGTGCAAGAAGCATTCGAAATAATGTGGTGCTTCTCATTGTCGTAGAGTTCTTCGTTCACGCCGATTACGAAGGTAGCGTCTTCGCCGGTAGCGGGGGCCGAGATGATAACTTTCTTGGCGCCAGCCTTGATGTGCGCACGCGCAGCATCCGCGTCTGTGAAGCGCCCAGTTGACTCGATAACGATGTCAACACCAAGTTCTCCCCAGGGAAGATCTTCCGGATTGCGCTCGGCTAGAACCTTGATTACGTTGCCACCAACGATGATGTTGGTTCCATCAACGCTCACATCCTGGTTTAGGCGTCCGTTTACGGAGTCGTATTTCAGCAGGTGGGCTAAAGAAGCCGGATCGCTTAGGTCGTTAACCGCCACAATCTCTAGGTCGGTACCCTTTGCCAATTCGGCTCGAAGGTAGTTTCTTCCAATTCGCCCGAAACCATTGATGCCAACACGTATAGACAATTTATCTCCCAAAATCTTGGCCAAAGAGCATGGCCTGGTAGTTACTCATAAGAATCAACTCTGCTACGCGCCGTTGGGAGCAATAAGTCTGTTCTAGCCTAACAAAAGACCTTTGGTTTTAGTGCCAGCGTCGTGGAAACGTGCCTGCACGTCAGACCAGTTGACGATGCTCCAGAAGGCCTTAACGTAGTCGGCTTTGACATTCTGATAATCAAGGTAGAAAGCGTGTTCCCACATATCGAGCATCAGAAGTGGAACGCTTGCCGTAGCGATGTTTGACTGCTGGTCGTAGAGCTGTTCGACAATGAGACGTTCTCCCATCGAATCCCACGCGAGAAAAGCCCAGCCACTCCCCTGAATTCCCATTGCTGTTGCGTTGAAATGGGCCTGGAAAGCCTCAAAGCTGCCAAAGAACTCGATAATTGCGGCCGCAAGTTCGCCTTCTGGCCGGTCAGAGTTTGTTGGCGCCAGGTTCTTCCAGAAAATCGAGTGATTGATGTGACCTGATAGATGAAAAGCCAAGTCTTTCTGCAATTTATTTATGTTGGTGAAATCACCTTTTTCACGTGCCTCAGCAAGTTGCTCGATGGCTCCGTTTGCACCTGCAACATACGCTGCGTGGTGCTTTGAGTGGTGTAGTTCCATAATTCTTGCCGAAATGCTTGGTTCTAACGCCGAGTAGTCGTAACTAAGTTCAGGCAGCTTGTAACTGGTCATGGTTCTCCTTGTTTATCTGTTGAGGTTGGAAAGGCAAAATTCTTATGATTTATTCCGACAGGTCGTCGCCGAGATAGGCCTCGGTGTTCGGGATGCCAAGTTCTTCAGCCTTCTTATCGGCCATGGCAAGTAGCCTTCTGATGCGACCCGCCACGGCATCTTTCGTCATGGGAGGAGTTGCCAAGTGCCCTAGTTCGTCAAGCGAAGCCTGTTTGTGTTTCAGGCGCAGTTCACCGGCATAGCGCAAGTGCGCCGGAATGTCGGGTTCAAGAATTTCAAGTGCTCTAGCTACCCTTGCGCCAGCGGCAACGGCAGCCTGGGCTGAACGCCGCAGGTTGGCATCATCAAAGTTGGCGAGCCTGTTTGCTGTAGAACGTACTTCGCGTTTGGCACGAAGACTGTCCCATCGTTCGCAGATGCTCAACGCTCCGATTTCTCTGAGGATTCTCGAGATATCTTCGCTCTCTCTAACTACAACACGATTGACGCCTCTAACCTCCCGAGACTTGGCACCGGCAACGCCTAAGCGTTTTGCTAATCCAACCAGCGATGAGGCGGCTTCATTGCTGGGGCAAGAAACCTCGAGTGCAGAAGACCGACCCGGATCGGTGAGCGAACCGTGAGCAAGGATCGCTCCTCTCCAAACCGCGGCCGCTATCTCGGTTGAATCGGACACGAATCTCGGGTTAATACCTCGTACTGGCTTTCCTGTTGGGTAGTACAGTCCGGTTTGGCGAACCAATAGGTCTGCTTGCCTGGTTACGCGCAGATTGTGACGGGAGGCCTTTCTGGTCCCTGACGCGTGCAGAAGTTCTACTGCCGCATCTATGGCGAACAACTCCTTGATTTCGTTCTTAACGCGCTGTGCCATCTGCGAAGTATCAAATTCAGCTTCGAGAATCATCGTTGCATTCACGACGTGGACAGAGGCGGTGAACCTAAGAATTACGGACAATTCGGCTATTCTGAGCTCGCTTTTTGCAGGCTTTAGTTTGATAAGTTCATACTTTAAATCTGGTGTCAATCCCATAGTTACTCCCTCCCTAAGTCTCGATGCTTCAACGTTACAGAGATTTCAGGAATCAAACTGAGTTGTTTCATAATCTCTGTAGACACCGCCACCGACCGGTGTTTGCCCCCGGTGCATCCGATTGCAATTGTCGCGTATCTTTTGTTTTCTCTCGCGTATCCCTTTAAGACAGGGCCTAGTGCAGCAACGTAGTGATCGATGAATTCTCTGGCGCCTGCTGCACCAAGAACAAACTTGCTAACTTCCCCATCCTCGCCCGTGAACGGCCTGAGTTCCTCATTCCAGAAAGGGTTGGGAATGAAACGAACGTCAGCGATGTGATCCGCATCGGTTGGCGTTCCGTATTTGAAACCAAACGACTCAACCACTATGTGAAGTTTCGTTGATTCATTGAAAGAGAACTGCTCGGCAATTTGCGTGCTCAATTGATGAATGTTTAGCTCCGTGGTATCGATAACAACATCGGCGCTTTCCCGAACCGAAATCAACTGTTGACGCTCTGCTTCTATTCCGTCCAAAAGCGTGCCTGTGGCTTGCAACGGATGTGGTCGTCGGACGCTTTCAAACCTTTTCACGAGAGCGGAGTCGGTAGCCTCCAGAAAAATTAGGCGCAGATTTATCGAGCGTTCACGCAACAGGGCCAGACTGTCAAGTAGCTCGGTGAAGAATTCTCGACCCCTGACGTCAATCACAACTGCCAACTTAGGAAGTGGAGTCTTTGAGACCGAGAAAAGGTCTGAAATAGGGCCGAGCATTTGTGGCGGAAGGTTATCGACAACGTACCAGCCAAGATCCTCAAGAGCGTTACCTACAGTCGAACGACCGGCGCCTGACATGCCTGTTACGACAAGTAGCTCTGGGCTCGCGTTGGTCATTCTCACTCCTCCACAAAGTCTAAGACTATGAGCGACACGCCGAGGGTGAAAATACTTCTATTTTTGTAACGCTTTGTGAATAGATTCTGCCAAGAGCGGGCCTATTCCGGGTATGTCAGCGAGTTCTGAAACGGTGGCTAACTTCACACGCTTGGCAGAACCAAAAGATTTTAAGAGTATGCGGGCGCGTTTCTGACCCAACCCGGGAATCTCTTCAAGCGCGGTGGCGATGCTGGCAGTGCGTTTCTGTCTCTGATGACTGATGGCGAAGCGATGCGACTCGTCTCGAAGATGTTGAATGAGGAAGAGTTCGTCGCTTGCGCGCGGAAGCAGCACCGGGTAATCGTCGTTTGGAAGCCACAGTTCTTCCAAACGCTTGGCAATTCCAACCATGTTTAAATCTTCTATGCCGGTTGACCTTGCCGCCTTTAGCGCAGCACTAACCTGTGGTCGAGCGCCATCTACGACGATTAAATCCGGTAACTCATCCTGGCTTTCTACTGCAGCTAGACGTCGAATAAGAACCTGTTTCATCGCATCTGTGTCGTCGGTGGCACTCGCGATGTTGTATCTGCGGTAGAGCTCCTTGCGCGGCTTCCCATCGACGAAAACAACCTTCGAAGCCACGATGTTGGTGCCCGCCAGATGGGACACGTCGTAGCACTCGATAACCAGTGGAATCGAACTCAGCCCCAAGGCCGATTGAAGATTCGCTAGTGCAACCGAACGAGCCGTGAAGTCTGTGGATCGCTTCAACTTGAATTGTGCAAGTGAACTTTCAGCGTTAGTCATGGCTGTTTCGGTTAGCGCCCGTTTGTCTCCGCGCTCGGCAACTTTGATCTTGACCTTCGAACCTCTCATTTTGCTCAAGAGTTCTTCTAGAGCCGAATGGTCTGAGGGTAGTACGCTGGTCACGATTTCTTTGGGGACCGGCAGCGCTTCGTCCACGTAGACATTTTGGAGGGTGTACTCAAAAAGCTCAGACTCGGTGCGTTCAAGTTCCAAGTCGACAACCCAGCCTCTGGCTCCCCTGATCCTTCCGTTTCGCACAT
>CALPUC020000003.1 GCA_943326655.2 Rhodoluna limnophila | reverse complement strand
TGCCAGCGCCGGCGCCGCAACCAAAGGAGTGCCACCTTCGCCCAGAGTAATGATTGGCGTGTTTGCGTCCACGTCGAGTCGATCGAAATATTCGCGGATCACTCCGCGCCACTGATGTGCCATTAGTTGCCTTCTACTCTGATTACCGAGGTGATGGAATCGACCACTTTCGAGGACGATAGTGCCTGAACGACAGCGGTCAGTGCAGAGTCTTTTGCGTCGTGAGTTCCAATCAGCAATTGAGCAGTTGGATTCTGACGCTTGTTAGCGATCGACTGTTCGACAGTCTCAACCGAAACATTGTGTGTAGCAAAGATGTTCGCGACCTCGGCGAGCACACCCGGCTGGTCTTTCACTTCGAGTGCGATTTGGTAGCTGGTCGTGATTCTTGAAATCGGAAGAGTCGGTAGGTCGGCGTGTGCCGAGTCAGCCAGCCCTGGGCCTCCGATAACGTGACGTTTAGCTGCCGAAACGAGGTCTCCCAAAACCGCTGAAGCGGTCTGTGAACCGCCGGCGCCAGCGCCGTAAAACATGAGTTCTCCAGCTGCTTCAGCTTCAACGAACACGGCGTTGAAAGCTTTTCTAACCGAAGCCAGCGGGTGCTCTCTTGGAATCAGAGCCGGGTAAACGCGAGCAGAAACTCCGGCTTCGCCGTCTTCATCTGCTTCGATTTTTTCGCACACGGCAAGAAGTTTGATTACATAACCGTTTTCTCGAGCGCTGGCAATCTGCGCCGGAGTAATCGAGGTGATTCCCTCGCGGTGAACGCTGTTTAGGTCAACTTCGGTGTGGAAAGCCAGCGATGCCAAAATGGCTATCTTCTGAGCAGCGTCGTAGCCCTCAACGTCGAGCTTGGGATCCGCCTCAAGGTAGCCGAGATCGGTAGCCTCAACCATGGCGGCCTCGAGAGATAAACCTTCAGAATCCATGCGGTCGAGGATGTAGTTTGTCGAACCGTTTACGATACCCATGATTCGAATAACCTTGTCGCCGGCCAGAGATTCGCGCAGCGGACGAATGATTGGAATTGCTGCAGCCACGGCAGCCTCGTAATAAAGTTGCGCACCCACTTGCTCGGCCACGTCGAAAAGTTCGGTTGAGTGATTTGCCAGTAGGGCTTTGTTAGCCGTGATGACATCGGCTCCGGCCAGAAGCGCTTGACGAATTAGAGTGCGAGCCGGTTCGATTCCACCCATGACCTCAATAACGATGTCGGCGGTCATGATTAGCGCCTCGGCATCGGTGGTAAGTAGTTCGCGAGGAATAGCCGAGTCGCGCTTACCATTTAGGTCGCGAACGGCGATGCCGATTAGTTCTAGTTCGGCACCCACTCTGGCCGCTAGTTCATTTTTGTTTTCCAAAAGCAGGCGGGCAACCTGGCCACCAACGGAGCCGGCACCGAGAAGCGCTATGCGTAGCGGTCGATATTCAATCACTCTTAGTCCTTCTGCAGACATGCGTCGCGAGACAGAAGATCTGCCTCAGTTTCACCACGCACAATCAATCGTGCCTTACCAGAGGCCACCGCCACAACAGGCGGGCGCTGTAAGTAGTTGTAATTACTGCCAAGCGAGAAACAGTATGCGCCTGTGGCAGCCACCGCGATGATGTCTCCATTGCTTACATCACCTGGTAAATAGTCGTGACGAACCACGATGTCGCCGCTCTCACAGTGTTTTCCAACGACTCTAACCAGGGCAGGTTTTCCGATCGAAACCCTCGAAACCAATCGAGTGGAGTATTCGGCCTGGTACAGCGCAGCTCGCAGGTTATCGCTCATGCCACCGTCGACTGAAACGTACTTGCGAACCTGACCGTCGGTCAGGCGAACGTCCTTGACGGTACCAACCGTGTAGAGGGTAACTCCCGAACGACCAACGATGGCTCGTCCGGGTTCAAAGGCAAGTCTTGGCACAGGAACGCCTTCACTTCTGCAGGCAGCAGCAACCGCGTCGACAATGTCGAGAGCCATGGCTTCTACTCCCGGGCTTTGATCACCCTCGTTGTAGTCGATTCCAAATCCGCCGCCAAGGTTTAGCTGAGGCACGGGTCCGGTTTTTAGCAGTTCGGCATGCAATTTCACCAAGCGCTTGGCAGCCTCAACAAAACCAGCGGTTTCAAAAATCTGGGAACCAATGTGAGAGTGGAGCCCGAGGAATTCCAAGTGGTTCAAACTACGAATTCTGGCTACCAAGGCCGGGACGTCTTCAATGGCGATGCCGAACTTCTGATCTTCGCGAGCGGTCGCAAGAAATTCGTGAGTGTCGGCATGAACACCGGTATTGACTCGGATTCGAACCGGTTGAATTCGGTCTTGGGCACCTGCGGTGGCCGCAATCCGCTCAATCTCAATTTCGCTATCGATGACGATGGCTCCGACCCCCGCTGAAACGGCACGACCAATCTCGGCCGCCGACTTGTTATTGCCGTGCAAACCGATGCGCTTTGGGTCGATTCCAGCCGCGAGCGCAATTGCCAACTCTCCGCCGCTGGAAACATCGATGTTCAAACCAAGCTTGTCAATCCAGCGAACGACTTCAACCGAGAGGAACGCTTTACCCGCGTAGTAAACGGTTGCGTCAGAGCCGATCTTCTTGGCGGCGCGATCAAGTGCGGAGTGCACAGCTTTTGCGCTGTGCTCGAATTCGGTTTGGTCAATCACGTAGAGCGGAGTGCCAAACTGCGCGGTTAGATCGCTTACCGCAACTCCCCCAAAGGCCACTGCCCCATCGGAATCGCGAGAAACGTTTGAAGGCCAAATTCTCTCGGGGAGGTCATTGTTGTCTTCTGGCTCGGAAAGCCAAGCTGGCTTAATCTGTTCTTGTTTCATTACATCCGCTCCGGAGCGATGACTCCAAGAATCCCCAGACCGTTGCGCAAAACAGTAGAGGTCGCTTCGTTTAGCCAAAGACGAGTGCGGTGAACGGTCTCAACATCAGCGCCGGCGAGTGGAGTCACTCGGCAGTTGTCGTACCAGCGATGGTACGAGCCGGCGACCTCTTCAAGGTAGCGAGCAACTCGGTGAGGCGAGCGCTCATCGGCGGCGTGAGAAAGGACGCGAGGGAACTCCGCCAGTTTGGCAAGCAGTTCCTCTTCGGTGGCGTGATCCAACAGTTCAGGAGCAAACTCGACACGTTCAACACCCAGGGATGCCGCGTTTACAGCCACCTGACGGGTGCGAGCATGCGCATACTGAACGTAGAAGACCGGGTTGTCGTTGGTCTTCTTTTCGAGTAACGCTAGGTCAACATCGAGCGATGAGTTGATCGAAGAGCGAACTAGTGCATAACGTGCCGCGTCTACGCCGACCACATCAACCAAGTCTTCAAGAGTTACCACCGTGCCGGCACGCTTCGACATTCTGACCGGTTCGCCATCGCGAACCAGATTCACCATCTGACCAATCAGAATTTCAAGATTGACACCTGGCTCATCACCAAAGGCTGCGCACATTGCCATCATGCGCGGCACATAGCCGTGGTGGTCTGCACCGAGAATGTAGATGCAGCGGTCGAAGCCGCGCGAGCGCTTATCGAGATAGTAGGCCAAATCGCCGGCGATGTAGGCAGCTTCCCCGTCGCTTTTCAAAACAACTCGGTCGCGGTCATCACCAAAAGTCGTGGTTCGAAGCCAAAGAGCTCCGTCTTGCTCAAACATGTGCCCGCCAGCCTTTAGGCGTTCAACTGCCCTATCAACGGCACCCGACTCGTATAGAGAGTTTTCGTGGAAGTAGACATCGAAGTCAACTCCGAATTCGTGAAGCGAAGACCGAATCTCTTGAAACATTAGTTCCACCCCGGCTGCCCGGAAGGCCTCTTGAGCCTCGGCTTCAGGCAAATTCAAAAGCTCCACCGCAGTGCCATCGAGAACCTGATTGGCAATCTGATCGATGTAGGCGCCGGCGTAACCGTCCTCGGGGATTTGATCACCACGAGCTCTTGCCAGAAGCGAACGAGCGAAACGATCAATCTGAGCGCCGTGGTCGTTGAAGTAATACTCACGAGTGACCTCAGCGCCCTGCGACTGCAGGATCCGGGCAAGAGAATCTCCAACAGCTGCCCATCGGGTCGAACCAAGGTGAACTGGCCCGGTGGGGTTAGCGGAAACGAACTCTAGGTTGAGTTTCTCCCCCGAAAGCGCATCGCTACGACCATAGCTCTCGCCGGCGTCAACGATCTGCTGGGCGATTTCACCAGCTAGCCCGGCGTCCAGAGTGATGTTGATGAAACCAGGTCCGGCGACATCAACCTTGGACACACCTGCGGTGGTCTGCAAAGCCTTGGCAACATGTTCGGCTAAATCTCGAGGCTTGAGGCTGAACGAGGCAGCGAACTGAAGCGCAAGGTTGGTGGCCCAATCCCCGTGTTCGCGATTTCTCGGTCGCTCGACTACCACTTCGGTCGGGAGTTCTCCGGCAGCCAAAATCCGGTCGTCCTGAAGTTGGCGCAAAATGGCTACCAGGGCAGCAGAGAGCGCTTCTGGAGTCACGATTTAGCCTTGTCTTTTTAGCAAACGGGGAATCGTTCAATCATACCAAAGCCACTCAACTGGTAGTCTGGAAGCACCCCCAAGCCCCTATAGCTCAGGGGATAGAGCGTTGCCCTCCGAAGGCGAAAGCGCAGGTTCGAGTCCTGCTAGGGGCACATGTCTGAACTATTGCACTTCCTAAACCCAGAGTTCCTCTTGGAAACATTCGGAACCCTGTTTTTCGCGGTTTCCTGTTTCATCATCTTCGCCGAAACCGGACTCCTATTCGGTTTCTTCCTACCCGGCGACTCTCTGCTCTTCGCGCTCGGCCTGTTCATCGCCACGGGTCAAATCGACGTTCCACTCTGGCTAGCGGTCACCCTGCTCGCCATAAGCGCTTTTGCGGGAGATCAAACCGGTTACTGGATCGGCCGCAAACTGGGCCCGGCCGTTTTCAATAGGCCAAAGTCGAGGCTATTCAATCCAAGAAACGTTGAATTGGCTCATACCTTCTTTGAGAAGTACGGCTCGCGTGCAGTAGTCCTGGCACACTTCGTGCCGATCATGAGAACCTTCATTCCAGTTTCAGCGGGAGTCGCGAAACTCTCGTGGCGAAAGTACACGATTTACAATTTGATCGGTATTTCGCTTTGGGCGGTGGGCGTGACTCTTCTGGGGGCCACCTTCGGTCAAGTTCCTTGGGTTCAGGAAAACCTGGAAATCGTCCTCATCTTGTTTGTGGTTATTTCCTTTATCCCAATCGCCCTTGAAATCCTCAAAGCCTACCGAGAAAACAAAAAAGGCAAACGGGAAAACTAGGCCCTGAGAAACGCGATTAGCGAAGCCACAGCTTCGGCTCGGTGGCTCAGCGCGTTCTTTACTTCTGGCTCCAACTGCGCAGCGGTAACATCAAACCCATTGGGAATGAAAACCGAGTCGTAACCGTGGCCGAACTCGCCGGCTTCAGACCTGGCGATGGATCCATTCCAAAAACCCGTGAACGAGATTTCGTCTTCGCCATCGACGAGGGCGATGGTGCAAATAAAAGCAGCTGCACGATTATCATCTTTGACATCTTCAAGTTGAGACAAGAGCAACCGACGATTGGCCGCGTTATCGCGACCACCGGCCCAGTGAGCCGAGAAAATGCCCGGTGATCCTCCCAGAATTTCAACCGCCACACCGGAGTCGTCGGCGATTGCCGGCAGCCCGGTGTGTTTTGCTGCCGCTCTGGCCTTGATCAGTGCGTTTTCAAGATAGCTGGTTCCGTCTTCAACCGGCTCGGGCCCGTCGTAGCCAATCAACTCAAGATTTGGAACCGCGGGTTCCAAAATTGCTCGCAACTCTGCAAGTTTCCCCTGATTGTGAGTGGCTAGAACTAGCTTCACTTGGCTAGAGCCTCGACCTGAATCTTGGTTAGGTCGGCGCAGCCCTTTAGAGCCAAATCGAGCAGAAGATTGAGTTCATCACGGTCGAAAGGAACTCCTTCGGCGGTTCCCTGAACTTCAACGAACTTGCCGCTGCCGGTAACAACTACGTTCATGTCGGTTTCGGCTCGAACATCTTCCACATAAGCCAGGTCAAGCTGTGGCGTTCCGTCGATGATTCCAACCGAAATTGCCGCGACGCTGTCGGTTAGCGGATTCGATTTGGCAGGAATGTGGCCGTGCTTTTTACCCCAGTTAATGGCGTCGACCAGGGCAATGTAGGCGCCCGTGATGCTTGCCGTTCGAGTTCCTCCATCTGCCTGCAAAACGTCGCAGTCGATGACAATCGTGTTCTCCCCCAACGCTTTCACATCTACGATGGCTCTGAGGCTACGGCCGATGAGGCGAGAGATCTCGTGAGTTCGTCCCCCGATTTTCCCCTTAACGGCTTCACGATCGGAGCGGCTGTGGGTGGCACGGGGAAGCATTGAATACTCAGCGGTAACCCAACCTTCACCCTTGCCAACCTTCCATCTCGGAACTCCGGCGGTGAAGGAGGCGGTGCAGAGCACTTTTGTGCCACCAAAGGTAATCAGCGCGCTACCTTCGGCGTGATCGCTCCAACCGCGATGAACGGTTACTTCTCTTAGGTCGTCATTGTTTCGACCGTCGGCTCGGTTGCCCATTTTTTCTCCTATAAAGTCTCGACGGAGACAACCTCGGGACCGAGGAAGCGTCGAGCTAATTTTTCAAAAGACTTCGTTTCACCGGTTGCCTGGAAACGATAACTAGGTGGTTCAACAGAATTCCGAAGAAGGTGACTCGAGTTTAAAACTCGGTAGACATCTTTCGCGGTTTCCTCGGCACTTGAAACCAGTGTCACGCCATCTCCCATGACGTAGCTAATTGCTCCGGTGAGCAAAGGGTAGTGGGTGCAGCCGAGCACTAGCGTGTCTACCCCGGCTTCTCGAACCGGCGCTAGGTACTCCTCGGCAACTTTCATCAGCTCAGGGCCGGAGGTGATTCCGCGCTCTACAAAATCTACAAATTTTGGGCACGCTGAAGAGGTGATTTTGATTTCGACGGCCGCCGCAAAGGCGTCCTCGTAGGCTCTGGAAGAAACGGTGGCCTGTGTTCCAATAACCCCAACCAAGTTGTTCCTAGTCGAGGCCACGGCCCTGCGAACAGCGGGCTGAATTACCTCAACTACCGGAATACCTCTACCCTCGGTGTATCTCTGGCGAGCATCTCTGAGCACTGCAGCAGACGCCGAGTTACAGGCAATCACTAGAAGTTTTACACCCTCGTCAACCAGGCGATCCATAACTTCAAGCGCGAGGCGACGAACCTCTTCGATGCTCTTTGGGCCGTAAGGAGAGTTTGCGGTATCGCCCACGTAGATGATCGACTCGTTCGGCAATTGGTCGATGATGGCCCTGGCAACGGTCAAACCGCCAACACCAGAGTCGAAAATACCAATCGGAGCATCGTTCACAGCAACAAGTCTAGTTATCGCGACAGCGCTAGTGAGTAGGCTGGTTAGGTGCAGAAATCTACAGCGCTACTTACCGACCGATATGAACTGACCATGGTTCAGGCTGCCCGCGCGTCTGGCCTAGGTTCCAGACATTGCGTTTTTGAAACTTTCAGCCGCCAACTACCATCGGGTCGCCGTTATGGCGTTGTTGCAGGAACCGGCCGATTACTGGAAGAGTTACAAAAATTTCGATTCACCGAAAACGAGTTGACTTGGCTGAAAGACACCAAAGTTGTGGATTCCGATACTCTCGATTTTCTTTCTAACTTCAAGTTCACGGGCAATGTGTGGGGCTACCGTGAGGGTGAAGCCTATTTCGCCTACTCTCCGGTAATCATGGTCGAAGCTCCCTTCGAGCAGGGCGTTTTGCTGGAAACCCTAATTCTTTCCATCATGAATTACGACAGTGCGGTGGCCTCGGCAGCATCAAGAATGCGTTCGGCTGCCGGAAATCGCTACCTCGCCGAAATGGGAGGGCGACGAACCAACGAGCAGGCTGCGGTTGCGGCAGCTCGAGCTGCATACATCGCCGGCTTCGACGCAACATCGAATCTGGAGGCGGGCAGGAGTTGGGGAATTCCCACGATGGGAACCGCGGCTCACGCCTTCACGCTGTTACACAACAACGAGGAGGACGCCTTTCGCGCTCAGGTTAAAACCTTTGGCACTGGAACCACCCTGCTCGTCGACACCTACAACACCGACGAAGGCGTGCGCAAAGCAATTGAAATCGCAGGGCCAAAACTTGGAGCGGTTCGCATCGACTCGGGCGATTTAGGAGTTGAGGTGGCAAGAGTGCGAGAGCTTTTAGACAGCCTCGGCGCCACCGAGACGAAGATCACTGTTACCAACGACCTTGATGAGTTTGCTATTGCCGCCCTTGCCGCCGCGCCTGTCGATAACTACGGCGTGGGCACCTCTGTTGTTACCGGCTCTGGAGTTCCGACTGCAGGCTTCGTTTACAAACTCGTTGCACACCAGGACGAAGCAGACAACTGGGTGAGTGTATCTAAGCGATCCACCAATAAAACAAACATGGGTGGCCGCAAACAGGCACTGAGACAAATCGAAAATGGAAAAGCCACCAGAGAACTTCTGGCGGCAGGACATGAGATTGCAGTTAGATCAAACACTCGAGAACTGCAAGTTCCCCTGATCAGCGAAGGAATCGTGGACGAGAGCTTTATCGGGTCGGAAGCCGTATCGAAGGCTCGACTGGTGCATGATCAGGCGATTAGAGAACTGCCAGCACAGGCTCACCGGTTGCAGCGCGGAGATGCCGCACTTCAAACCGAGTTCATCTAGGGCTTGTCTTCGCCAGAGCTCTTTGGATCTTCTGGCCTGAAACCCTCGTAGATTTCCTTGCAAATCGGACAAATGGGAAACTTCTCAGGATCTCGTCCGGGCACCCAGACTTTGCCGCACAGCGCGTGAACCGGAGTTCCCAAAACCGCAGATTCAACGATTTTCTCTTTTCGAACATAATGCGAATAGCGCTCGTGGTCACCGGGTTCAAGGTGTTTTGTTTCTTCCTCAACTACGACCTCGCTGGACGGATTTGGAAGAGTTTCCTGACTAGTCATTCCTAAATTATTTCAGAGTGCCAAGCGTGAGTGTCATGGTCTGCGTTTTGCCGTCACGAACAAACTCAATCGTTGCCGTTGCCTCGGCCGGTTCCCATCGAACCGCAGATGTTAATTCGCCGGCATCGAGAATGGCCTGGCCGTTGAACTTGGTCACGAGGTCGCCGGCCTTCAGACCAGCTTTCTCCGCTGGGCCGCCAGCGGTTACCTCACGAATCAAGGCTCCGATTGAGAAAGATGAACTGGATTTGGCGTTGAACGGTTGATCAGAAACCATCGCACCCAAAAGCGCATGACTGGCTTTCCCGGTTTTGATGATTTCGTCTGCCACTCGATGAGCCACATTAGACGGGATAGAAAAACCTACCCCGATGTTGCCACTCTGACCTGAACCTGAGGAACCGGTCGATGCGATGGCAACGTTGATGCCAATCAACTCGCCCTTGGAGTTTACGAGTGCGCCACCTGAGTTACCGGGGTTGATGGCGGCGTCGGTTTGGATCACTCGAAGACTGACTGGAGCCGTGCCGGAACCGTTCCAAAGCTGCAAGCCACTGCCGTTTTCGTCCGGTACCGAAGAATTGGCAACTCGAATGGTTCTGTTGAGAGCCGAAACAACACCCGCAGTGACGGATGCGGAAAGGCCAAGCGGTGCTCCAATTGCTACTACCGGGTCACCGACATTGATTGCGTCGGAGTCTGCAAACTTCATCGGAGTGAAGCTGATCGGGGCGTCAATTTTGATTACAGCCAAATCGTTCAACGGGTCACGACCGACAATCTTGGCGCTGTAGGTGCGCTTGTCGAAGGTTTGAACTTCCACGGTAGGCTCACCCGCCTTGCCATCGAGAGTAACCACGTGAGCATTGGTAAGGATGTAACCGTCGGCTGAAAGAAATACTCCGGATCCAGAGCCGCCAGAAGCGGTCGACTCGACGTTAATAGTGACCACGCTTGGCAGTGCTGTAAGGGACGCAGCGCTTACCCAGTTGACCTGATCGGTGTTGTTCACGATTACGGGGGTTGGTGACGTTCCAAGATAGTAGCCGCCGACGCCAATAGAACCGCCGAGAAGCGAACCTACCAAAGCGCCGATTAAGATTCCCCCACGGGCCGAAAGAGGTTTTCTGGCTTTTACGGGCTTGGCAACGACAACGAGTTGTTCGACTGGGCGATCAAAGAAAAACTGGCGATTCTGTTCATCAGACATGTTTCAAGTTTAGGAACAGAACCTGAAAGGTGCCTGAGATTTAGCAACTCGGTGAATCTGGCTTTTGAAAACAGTTCCAGTGCACCAAAACCACCTTTCCTCCCGTTTGCGTTGAGCTCTTGGAAACCACTAGGTTCATTGGGGCACTTCTTGAAGTGACGTTTCCCGGAAGAAGGATCCACCCGGTTCGACCTAGGATTCGATACCTAACCGAATAGTCAACGGCTAATTGCGCCTGATAACTTCCAGTTGCGCTCCAACTCCGACTAATCGAATCGCCCTCGGCATCTTCTCCATCCGAAAAAGTCCAGCGAGACTTTACCGGCCTGAAACTTACCTGAGCGGGATACCAAAGCAACATCCGATTCCTGACGTGACGCACGGCCAAGGCGGTCAGGTTTATTTCTTCGTTCGGGGTGATATTTTCGGTTTTTGAGGAACCGATTTTGGGGCGATCTGGAATTACCGAAAATTCGTTCTTCCACCGAATGGGCTTCTGAGGTTTGCTTTTTACTATTGGTTTAGCGGGCTTTTTTGGCTTCCCGATCAATCGCCAAATTTCTTTACCGCATACTTTTGCTTGTAAATGGGTCACTTGGCCAGAATGCTTCAAACGACCCGATTGACCCCCGGCAACTGAGCACCCGGCCGCATAGGCACCAGATGGTTCTTGGAAACCTGGGAAGATCAGTGCCATCGAGAGTACGAAGGCGATTATTGCTTTGGGCATGCAAAGACAGTAGTTGAAAACCCCAAGTGACCTGAGAAGTTATTCACAGTTAAAAGAAACAAACCCAGTCTTTTCAGAACTGGGTTTGTTATCTAGTTGCGGAGGCAGGATTTGAACCTACGACCTCCGGGTTATGAGCCCGGCGAGCTACCGAACTGCTCCACCCCGCGGTGTGAGTTCAGTTTAGCACTAATCGTGAGCTACTTGGAAACTGCTTTTTGAGCGGCAGCGATTGCAGCCTTTAGAGCTTGAGCCGCTTTTCCATAAGCTGCCCAGTCGCCAGATCGCATCGCTTCGTCTTGAGCAGTCAGTGCCGCTTGCGCAGCAGCCAGAGCCTTCGCCAAGCTGGACACGTCTGGATCGGTACCACCGTCAATTGGCGGAGTTACCGCACCTTCACCAAAGAGACTGTTGAGAGCCCCTTCTAGAGTGTCTTCGAATGCAATCTTGTCGCCAAACATAACCAGCACCTTCTTCAGAAGCGGGAAGCTTGTTTCACCGGTCGATTGGATGTAAACCGGCTGAACGTAGAGCAACCCACCGCCAACTGGAAGTGTGAGCAAGTTACCTCGGAGAACCTTCGTAGAACCCTGCTGAAGCAGGTTCAAAAGCCTAGAAACCTCTGGGTCAGTTGTAAACGAGTTCTGAACCTGTCCTGGTCCTGGTACAACCGAGTTCTTCGGCAGGGTTAGTAGTCGAAGTTTTCCGTAACCACTGTCGACCTTTCCAGCCGCACCTCCGGCATCGGAGTTGGCAACGAGATAACCGGTGAGCACGCTACGGTTTGCCTCTCCCGTTGACCTAGGAATGAACCCGGTGTAGAGAGAGAAATCAGACTTGTCTGAGCCAGGAGCCTGCATGGTTAGGTAATAAGGCGGCTGTAGAGCGCTGGTATTGGTGTCGCTCGATGGGTCGTTTGGAACCATCCAAGCATCCTGTTGTGAATAGAACGCTCCAGCCTCGTTTACGTGGTACTGACCGAGGATGCCGCGCTGAATCTTGAACAAGTCGGCTGGATACCTTACGTGCGAGAGCAGGGATCCAGACATTTCACTAATTGGAGAAATGTTGCCAGGAAAAGCCTTCATCCAGGTCTTCAGAATTGCGTCTTCGGTGTCCCAAGCGTAAAGCTGAACTGAACCGTCGTAGGCATCAACAGTTGCTTTAACCGAGTTACGGATGTAGTTGATGTCTGGCCCTCCGATGGTGATCGAGGAGTCAGAGGCAGCTTCTCCGTAGTTCTCTGCGCGTGAATACGGATACTGAGACGAAGTCGTGTAACCGTCGACAATCCACTTGATTCGCCCGTCGACAACGGCTGGGTAAATGTCACTGTCGAGGGTTAGGTATGGAGCCGCCGCGGCAACTCTCTCTAGAGGGTTGCGGTCGTAGAGAATCTGAGATGAATTACTGATTGCGTCGGATAGCAGCAGCTGTTCGCTCGAGAACTTGATGGCATAGGCCAAACGAACGTAGAAGTTATCTAGCTTCGGGCCACCGTTTCCCTTGAAGGTTGTGTAGGTTTGCTCGGCATTGTCCGCGCCACCCGGGTAATCCAGCTCGCGGTCTTTACCGGTGCCGCCGACGATCGAGTACGGAGGCGAGTTTTCACCGAAATAAATTCTCGGTTCGTATTCGCCGAGCTGACCCTCAGTGGGGATTCCCTTTTGCAGGAAGACCGGCTGGCCATCGCTGTCGCGCTGGTTACCGTAGGCAGCTACCAGACCGTAACCGTGTGTGTAAACGAGGACGTTGTTGAACCAGGACTGCGATGAACCGAGACCACTTTGATTCAGTTCACGCGCAGCAATTACTGTGTCTTGAATCTTGCCGTCGAGGATGTACCGATCTACGTCTAGGTCGTTGGTGAAGTTGTAGTACTGACGGTATTGCTCAAGCTGACGGAACGAACTTGACACCAGTAGAGGATCGAGGATTCGAATGTTGGCGGTGGTATCCGCATCATTGCGAAGGTCGGCTTCGGTTGCGGTGGTTTTCGCGTTGTATTCGATTTTTTCAACGCCCTCCAAACCGTAAGCAAAGCGAGTGGCCTCAAGGTTCCTGTCGATGTATTCACTTTCCAGAGTTCGCTCGTTTGGAACCACTTGGAAGGTTTGAACCATCCATGGGTAGATGCCGCCAAGAATTAGCGATGAAACAACCATCAGGCCGGTAGCAATAACCGGCAGTCTCCACTTGCCAATGAACCCGGCAATCAGGAACAAAATCGCTACGAATACTCCAATTCCAGCCACAATCTGTAGGCCTGGGATTTGAGCAAAAACATCTGCGTAAGTTGCACCGGTGTAAAGACCTGAGGCGCTAGTTAGTGTCTTGTACTGGTCTAGCCAAATCGACCCAGACTCGAACAAGAGGTACAGAGCCGCCAAAATCGATATCTGTATTCTGGCTCCCTTGCCAATTTGAGTGTCTTTACCCGCAAAACGAATGTTTCTGTTCACTAGGTGAATGAACAAAATGGCGAGAGTGGTGACAACCAGTAGGGTCGACATGAAGTCGACGGCGGTTCCGAGGAAAGGCAGCTGAAAAAGGTAGAAACTCGCGTCGAGATTGAACTGGGGATCAAGTTTTCCAGTATCGGTTGAGTTTAGGAAAAGCAGTGCCTCTTTCCATCGAGGAGCTGCAGCAAGACCAGCCAAAACAGCCACGGCAATCGGGGCGGCTAGCATTACTAACTTGCGGAAAACTTCAAACTGTTCGCGAATTGGTGCCAACAGATCATTCGCACCGGTCATTTTTGCGTATAGCGGCTTCATTCGGTTGGCTATCCAGAGATTTAGACCAAAGACTAAAAGCCCGACTAAACCAGCCGTAATAACAAGTGTTGACTGAGTCCAGATTTGTGTAAACAAGACGTTCTCGAAGCCCAACTGGCGATACCAGAGAACCGAGGTGTAGAAAGATGTCGACGCTAAAAACATAGCCCCGAGAACTACCAGGATGATAAGTGAAAGCTGGGCGGGGCGAATGGACATAAGTTTCATGTCTCTAATCTACTTGGCAGAACAGGTCGATAACTTATCGATATCGCCATCGGCGGAAATTACTTTTAAGGCATCCAAGGCATCGTTTAGATCACGAACGGGCACCACTCGGATTAACTCAAGGTGCCAAGGGAAAAAGTCTCTGCAGTTGCCGGCGGGTACCAAAAAGAAATCATCGCCGTTTCGTTTTGCACCGAAAATCTTTTGTCGGATGCCCCCAATTTCTCCAACCACTCCGGCCTTGTCTATGGTGCCCGTCACAGCGACGGACTTTCCACCGGTTAGCGAACCGGGCGTGAGTTTGTCGACGACTCCTAGCGCTAGCGCGAGACCAGCGGAAGGCCCGCCAGTATCTTTGAGTTCGATTTTCACCTCGCTCGATTCCACGACGCCGACCGGCAAAACACTTTGCGCCGCAGCCAACGCATTCTCAATTGAGGTCTTTAAATCCCTACGTGATTCGGCGAGAAAATCGTAGATGTTTTTACCCTCAGGAAAATCTGACTCAATTGGAAATATCGCCTGGTCGTTCGAAAAAAGCGCTGCTAATACTTCAAAATATGTGGGGGTATCGCCCGGAATTCCGTCTCCAGAAACCGTAAGCATGTCGATGGAACCAACAGTTTCTTCGGCCGAAAAGTTCAGCTGAATAATCTCGGTACCATCGCTGCTACCGAGGACGTTGGTAACCGGACCAGGACTATCAATAGCGTAGGGAGCTTCATGCTCCAAGCCCCAAAGCAGCCCTAGTACGCTAACTGCGATTAGCGACCAACCCACCTTTTTTCGCATAACGTTATTCACTTTTACCAGCCTAGGCTAGCGAAGCGATAGCCTAGTGCTAAGGAGATAAGTTGACTGAAGAGAACCAACCCGAAGGGATAAACCCCGAGGACTTCGCAAAGTTCCTGTCTGAGTTCTTGAGCGAAAACGGATCATTTGACCCAGCCGAACTGGCAAACATCGCCGGCATTCCGAATGACCCGATTGCCTTGAAGGCGCTAATGGAACAACTCAAGAGGGCCCTGGTTGAAGGGGAAAGCCAAACAGTTGCGGGAGTCAACTGGAAGTTGGCAGAGCAGCAGGCGCTAACAGCAGCGAGATCCGGAGGTTTCGCTGTATCCGAAACCCAGAGAAACGCTCTAAAAAAGGCCGGCAACATAGCGGATCTGTGGCTAGATCAAGCCACTTCACTGAGCGCCGTTGTTCAAGAGCCAAAACTGCTCACCCGTGAACTCTGGGTTCTAGACGCCCTTCCCCTGTTCCAATCGTTGGCTGGCCCAATTGCCGAACGCGTAGCTGAAGCTCTCTCGGAAAATCTCGAACAGAATCTACCGACTGAGCTTGACGGCCTAGCCAAAGGCGCCAGAGGAATAATGAGATCGGCCGGGGGCACTCTCTTCGCCATGCAGCTTGGTCAAATACTTGGAAAGTTAAGTCAAGAGGTGCTCACCGGCGGCGATATCGGGCTTCCTTTTTACTCCGAGTCTCGAGCAGCACTAGTGGCACAGAATATTGATGCTTTTGTCTCAGACAATTCGCTCGCGGAAGATCAGGCCCTCATCTACATCTCGATTCGTGAACTGAGCCACGCCAGATTGTTCAGGCACAGCCGATGGTTGAGAGATTCAATAATTGCCCAAATCACGAATTACGCTCAAGGAATTCGAATTGATGGCGAAGCGATGAGCGACCTAGCCCACGACATCACACCGGAAAATGCCGAGGCGCTGAGAAGCGCTCTCGAATCAGGTTCTCTTCTAGCCGAGCGAACCGAAGAACAACTACAAGCACTTACCTCCATCGAGCACCTGCTGGCCCTGATTGAGGGCTGGGTTGTGGCAGTGACCGAGTCGGCCACGCAATTGCTTCCCACCCAAAGCGCGCTCAGCGAAGTTATTCGTCGCCGCTCAACCGCTTCCCCGGCGCGTTCGACCTTCTCAACGCTCGTGGGTCTCGACATACAGCCGAAGCGAAGCCGCGACGCTGCGGATTTCTGGCGTGCGGTAACGGCTGCTTTGGGTACGGTAAAACGAGATCAACTGTGGGACCATCCCGATCTACTTCCTAATCCTGAAGACGTGGATGACGTCGAGGGATTCATTGGGCGGATTGCAACTGGAACCGACCAAATGGATAGAGACCTTCGAGATCTTCTAGGCGACTAGGGTCTGTGGATAATCTTCAGAGCTGAAGTTACTCTTGGACGACAATTCTGGGATGGTTGTTCAAATAAATCCCTCCAAGGTGCCGCTCTGGATTAATGAAAGGACTCTCCAACTGGGAGTGGGTGGGAACGACCAGAGGCTCGAGGATTTGAACAATTCTCAAGAGCGCCTGATTCAGTTGCTATTTGAAGGAGTGGCAAACGATCAGGTTGAGTTGGTGGGAAGGTCGGTGGGCCTAGAACTCGCCGAAACCCTAAAGTTGATCGAGCTTCTTCGACCCAGCCTGGTTTCTAGCGAAAAACGCGCGGGGCTAAATTCATCGGTTGATTCTAGATTCGCAGAACTCATCAGGATTGGTTTTCAAACCGATCACTCACCCGCAGAAGTTTTGGCAAATCGAGCCAGACACCGAATCTCTATTCCAAAACTTGATCGCACCGGCCTCACGCTAGTTCGCGCGCTGAGTGAAATGGGTTTTCAAAAATTTGAGACTAACGACTACGGGCTAGTAACACCAAGTGATCACGGCGAACTTGGGTACCCGAAAAGCCTGGCCGGCGTTGCAAGAATGTCGGCTGCGAATGCCCTTCTCGAAACCGGCAAGTCTCAAGTTTCCATACTCCCGCTCGGCAAAGCTAAACCCTCGCAAAAAACTGTTTGCGCCATCTCGGCTTCTCATCATTTTCTGCCATTTGAATTTGAGAAACTCAAAACTCCGCATGTGGCAATCGAGTACCGACTTGAAACCATCTCGGTAACCAACGTCATCACAAGAAGTGAAACCCCCTGCCTTGGCTGTCGTTACACGTGGCTTGCCGAAGAAAGATCTGGTTGGGCTGAGGAGGCAATTCAGTTGGCCGGGCGCCGTGACCAGTTGGATGATGGCGCCAATCTACTTTTGGCTACTGCCATAGCTTGCAGAAACATTGCCACATACACGGATTTTGGATCGGGCGGAACGAACTGGAGTCTCAATCTTCAAACTAGACGCGTTTCGGAGCCTGAACCCCAGTTTCATCCAGCCTGCAATTGCCAAAGGTTAGGCGGAGATTAGGTTCAGAAACCGCGAAGGGCTTCTTTCTCGACCGCTAATCGCATCACGTAGCGAGTAAGTCAGAGAAATCTCTTTTCTAGCTCTCGTGAGGCCTACGTAAAACAATCGACGTTCTTCGTGAATAGCAGCCTCGGTTTTGGCGTAGCCAATTGGGAGTAAACCCTCGTTTACCCCGGACATAAAAACGCAGTCCCACTCCAAACCTTTGGCCGCGTGAATAGTGGAGATAGTCACGGCTGCCTTGATCGGTTCATGCTGGGAGCGCACTCGCTCGTCTACTTCCTTGACAAAATCTTCTAGAGAAGACTCTTCGGGCATCTCGTCGACGATGGCGAGGTACGAATTCAATGCTTCCCACTTCTCGCGCGCTGCGCCAGACTCCGCAGGTTCTTTGGATTTCCAGCCCAATTCCCGGCAAGCATCCGAAACAACTTCGTAAAGGGATTTGTTAGTCGGGGTAATGAGCTCGGCTCGCACCAATCGCATCACCTGCAAAATCTCTGGGCGATTGAAGAATCTCTCGCCTCCGCGAACCTGGTAATCGATACCACGATCGGCCAGAGCCTTCTCAAAAGCTTCAGATTGAGAATTCACTCGATAGAGAACTGCAATCTCATTCGCCTTAACACCTCGTGCAAGTTGCTTGGAAATCTCCGAGG
>CALPUC020000002.1 GCA_943326655.2 Rhodoluna limnophila | reverse complement strand
GTCGTGGTGGTGGCGGAACCGGAAACCAGCGTTTTGCCCCATTGAACTCTTGGCCAGACAACGTAAACCTAGACAAGGCTCGCCGCCTGCTTTGGCCAATCAAGAAGAAATATGGAAACCAGGTTTCTTGGGCCGACCTGATGATTTTGGCGGGCAACATCGCCTACGAGTCGATGGGCTTGAAGACTTTTGGTTTCGCCTTCGGCCGCGAAGACATCTGGCAGCCGGAGAAAGACATTTACTGGGGTTCGGAAACCGAATTCCTGGCACCGAGCGAACAGCGCTACGGCGATCTAGAAAAGCCGAGCACACTCGAGAACCCGCTAGCTGCCGTGCACATGGGTCTGATTTATGTAAACCCAGAAGGTGTAAACGGAAAGCCTGACCCAGTCAAAACCGCTGGTCACATTCGGGAAACCTTCGCTCGCATGGCCATGAACGATGAAGAGACCGTGGCACTAACCGCCGGCGGTCACACCGTTGGTAAGGCCCACGGAAACGGTGATGCTGCGAATCTCGGCCCAGCTCCAGAAGGAGCCGATGTCAGCGAAGCTGGTCTTGGCTGGATGAACCACACCACTCGTTCGGTTGGCCGCGACACCGTTTCTAGCGGTATCGAAGGCGCCTGGACCACTAACCCAACCCAGTGGGACAACGGGTACTTCTACCTGCTCTTCAACTACGACTGGGAGCTAACCAAGTCTCCAGCCGGGGCCAACCAGTGGAAGCCAATCAACATCAAGGACGAAGACCGCCCGGCTGACGTTGAAGACCCATCGATCAAGCTAGATCCAATGATGACCGACGCCGACATGGCGATGATCAAAGACCCGATCTACCGAGAAATCTCGGAGCGCTTCTACAAGGATCCGGAATACTTCTCAGACGTGTTCGCCAGAGCGTGGTTCAAACTAACTCACCGCGACATGGGCCCGAAAGCTCGTTACGTTGGCCCAGACGTTCCGGCCGAAGACCTAATCTGGCAAGACCCAATCCCTGCTGGAAACCACGACTTCGACATCAGCGCTCTAAAAAGCAAGATTGCTTCGAGCGGGCTTTCGGTTTCCGAACTGGTTTCAACCGCCTGGGATTCCGCTCGCACTTTCCGCGGGTCAGATCTTCGCGGAGGAGCCAACGGTGCTCGAATTCGGTTGTCTCCGCAGAAAGACTGGGCTGGCAATGAGCCAGAGCGCCTCGCCAAGGTTCTTGCTGCTCTCGAGCCACTAGCCAAGGAGGCAGGTGCTTCGCTCGCCGACACCATCGTGCTGGCAGGAAATGTTGGTGTGGAAATGGCTGCCAAGGCTGCCGGAACCCACGTTGAGATTCCGTTTGCGGCCGGCCGTGGCGATGCCACCCAAGCGCAGACCGATGTTGAATCGTTTGCACCTCTAGAACCGCTTCACGACGCCTACCGAAACTGGTTGAAAGACGACTACGCGGTAAGCCCTGAAGAGCTCATGCTCGACCGCACGCAACTCATGGGCCTAACCGCCCCTGAGGCAACCGTGCTGATCGGTGGAATGCGCGTTATGGGAACCAACCACGGTGGCTCTAAGCACGGAGTGCTTACCGAGCGCGTCGGTTCTCTCACCAACGACTTCTTCGTGAACCTAACCGACATGGATTTGGTTTGGGAGCCAGCAGGCGAGAACCAGTACCGCATGCGAAACCGAAACACCGGAGAGGTCAAGTTCACGGCTACTCGCGTGGATCTGGTTTTCGGTTCCAGTTCGATTCTTCGTGCTTACGCGGAAGTTTATGCACAAGACGATAACCAGGAGAAGTTCGTCCATGATTTCGTGGCCGCCTGGGTGAAAGTCATGAACGCCGACCGTTTCGACCTACACGCTTAGGGGATAACTCCGAGTTGGCGTTTGTAAGCCAAAATACGCTCGACCTTTTTTATCATTTGCTCTCGGGGTAGTCGTCCGCTAGTTACCGCGGCCGTTACCTTGGCAATCAGGTTTTTCGGGCCTGTGCACACCAAGGCAACGTCCACGCCAGCCTCGAGAGACCGAATTGCCGCTTCGGCGATGTTTCGTTTCACGCCTTTGGTTGCTCCGCCCATCGAGAGGGAATCGGTGATAATCAAACCTTCTGGCCCGACTTGGCTTCGGAGCAATTCCATCGCCGCTTTCGACCGGCTAGTCGGTGTGTTCGGCTCGGTTAGGCCTGGCACCAAAAGGTGGCCAACCATCACGGCCGTTACTCCGCTTTCGAAGGCGTGGTTGAACGGAACCAGATCGGAAGTTATCAACTTGGAAAGCGCAGGAACCTTACCCGGGACAGCATGGGTATCGGCAGCGTGACCATGTCCTGGCCAGTGTTTCACCACTGGTAGCACGTCGGCGTCCTTCAAGCCGTCGGCCCAGGCCACAGCTTTACGTGAAACAACACTTGGCTTTACGCCAAAACTGCGACGTGAGCGATCGATGAAGAAGCCGTTGATACTCAAATCGGCAACCGGGGAGAAGGCAATGTCGACACCCAAACTCTTCATCCTTTTGCCATAAGCAAATGCGGTTTTCCGAATCTTGGCATCAGACCAGGTTCCCATAGTGGCAGCCGAAGGCAGTGTGTAAATTGCTCTGCGCAGACGTTGAACGCCGCCGCCCTCCTCGTCGCTGGCAATTACCGGCGTAATGCCGTGAAGCGCTTTGCTCTTGATGTATCGAATCTGCGACCTAATGTTGGTGGTCGCTCCGGTGCCAACTAGTGCAATTCCACCGAGGCCTTTTTTCACATCGGTAAGCCTGTATTTCAAACTGCCGGCGCTTGAGCAAACGAAAATGGTTTGGGCCGCTAGGGCTTCGTCGCTCCAAGTTCTTGGGTTCGAATAGTCGGGGACTGGGTCTTTGAGAATAATCGCTTCCGACGGCAAAGCGGTGAAAGTGAAAGAGCAAATCAGGGTTATCGCAAGACTCAGTTTGCTGAACGAAACCCTTTTAGCCATTCGTCAAGCATAAAAGACTCGGGTAGCCTGAACTAATGAGTGATTTGAATCAGGTAGGCGAACAGGACGGCTGGCGTTGCTGGCTGTGCGATCAAACTGTGGATCCAGACGCTTCGGTTAACTCTGACCTTGGCCCGAGTGTAGACGGTTACAATTCGACCCGAGTGAAGAAGGGTAAGCCTTATGTTGAGCGCCTAGCTCACCGCATGTGTAACACCATGAAGGGCAAGAACAAGCCGGTAGCGCCTTGGTCGAAAGACATTTTCGTGGTTGACCCAACGCCTCTGGTTGAGGCAGTCGAACGCCTCGATCGCAAGGGTGGCCGAGAGGTCGTGGCTCGCTGCCCCGATCTGAAAGATGCTCAAGAGGCTTCGGATTGGCTGCTTGATCGGCTTTCGCGCCTGTCCCCAAACGTGAACTTCACCACCGAGTTGAAACCCGGCGGTGGCCAGTACATGTTGGTACTGCGCGTCAACTAAGGCTGAAAAACTTCGATTCCATGCGACTTGGCCGCTTTAGCCACAGCTTTGTCTGTGGTGGCGAGAATTGAGTCTTCGGCAGTGGCTAGGTGAATGGCACAGACGTCGGTCATCTTTAAGCCGGTCTCCGCGCGCAGTGCCGCCAAAGCCTCCGTTTCAAGAAGAGAGCTGACATCTAGCTTGATTCCAAGACCTTCAATGCCGGCTTGGAACGCATCCATGACCCCAGCTTTGGTGGGGTAAACCAGGATCTCGGCGTGATTGATCGCAGACATGACTAGCTTGTCGGCGGTTGTCTGAAACATAAAGTCGACCGCCCATTTGTGGTGAGGGTCCTTGTCGTCATAGAGGCCAATAATCACACCGGCGTCAAGGACTATTCTGGCCATCCAGCCCTCAGCTCTTCACGCCAGTTGGCAGGCCATATTCCAGAGAGACTGCCTGCGACTTCCATGACAGCTTTTCGACGAGCCTCTATGCGCTCGTTGTACTCGGCTTCAACGGATTCAATTCCGCGGTCAATCAGGCGCCTGAGAAGTTCGGCACGCTCGTCTTTTACTTCTGGCCACAATCGAGCGGCGTCATCGATTGCCTTAGCGAGGGCATCGCTTTCGGTGATCATGTGTCGGTTTCTCAGAGTTGGCATGGCAAAAGTGTAACACGAAAAACATAAGTGCAACACTACTAATTCTTCGCGTGGCAGAATAGGAACACTATGGCGACAACTACCAAATACACACCACGCAATCTGTTTCGAGTATTCGCTTTTGCCGAAGGTGTTACCTGGACCCTTCTCTTGGCCGGCTTGGCCCTTCGAGCTCTGTTTACAACCCCACCGTTAATGCTGACCGTGGTCGGTGGAATCCACGGGGCCGTCTTTTTGGGCTACGGAGTAATCGCCGCTCTAGTTGGAGTGAACCAGCGCTGGGGTTTTTGGAAGATTGTCCTGGCCACGGCACTCGCCGTTGTTCCTTACGCAACCATCCCGTTTGAACGTAGCGTCGATAAGAAGAATCAACTGAATGGAAACTGGCGAAAGACCCATGAAGGTCACGAAAACGATGACCACTGGTTCGATCGCCTCTATCGCTGGTTCATCAACCGTCCGGCGCTGCTAGCGGCAGTCTTGGTTTTGGCGGTTACTGCAATTTTTGCGACGCTGCTTCTGCTCGGGCCTCCAGGTGGATGGTCAGAGTCGGATAGGTAACCGAAAACTTTCCTTATTCGGGAAAAATTAGGTAGAATTACTCCAAAGTGCGAATTATTTCCGCAGATGGAGTCAAAATGGCAAAAATCTTAATCGACCAGTCTCACAACCAGGCTTGGGCTGTCGACCCGGACGACGCCAAGAGAATGAACCCGTCTAACCCAGCCGATGCCAGCTACGGCCAGCTGGCGTTATCGCTTGAGCACTCGGGTCACGAAGTTTTGACTCACAAATCTGGAGCCATTGACTCTGGCGCGCTAACCGACGTCGATGTTTTGATCATCCCTCACGCATCCACCGACGAGTGGGAAAGAACTCTCGGCACGGGGACTCCAGTTTTCACCGAAGCGGAACTCAAAGGTATTGAGAACTTTGTGGCAACAGGAGGCGCTTTACTGATACTCGCTGAGACCGAGCAGCCAAAGTATGGCAATAACTTCAATGAACTTACCGAGCGATTCGGCGTAACCATTGCGAACGCCACTGTTCAGGACTCAGATAAAAGTTTCAAGGACGTGGCTACCTGGATTCGTCCGGACTTTGAACGCCACGTGGAATCAGACTTCTCATATCGCGTAGACGCTGTTTGCCTCTATCGCGCAGGAGTTCTTGAATCGAGTTCAGCTAGCAATTCCGAAGTAATCATGCGCTCCAGCGAAACCGCCAGCCCAGCGGGAGCGGCGCTCGGCCTTGCAGTGAAACACCAATCCGGCCGAGTTGCAGTGCTAGCCGATTCAGACATCTTCGGTGATGATTCGATTGACGATTTGGACAATCGCCAATTCCTCTTGAACATCACCGGTTGGTTGGCTAATTCGAGAACCGTTGCCAACGCCGCGGCCGGCAAAAAAGCTAATTGGGCACATACCGACCCAAGCTGGTTGAAGCTACAGGACACCATTGAAGCCCTGCGTCCGATGCAAGAAAAAGATGGTTCGATCAACTGCGAGCAGCACTCCGCTGAAACGGCGTCTAAGTTGGTCGACGACGTACTAGCCTCCATAGACGGCCTGGCTCCAAAGTTTCTGCACCAAGCCGAGTATCTCGCTGCGGTAAAGACCGACATTGAGAACTGGCGAATCGGTGGCTTCGGTGTTCCAGATTTCTACGATTCACTGCAGTTGTTCCGCCCGGATCTGAACCGAAAAAACAACGTTGAAACACTCGCCGTGTTCTCGATGTACACCCAGAACGGAAATCCAAACCGCAATCTTGAAGCCCTAATTATCAACACCTTCTGGCCAGACTGGCTGGCGGCCAAGGAGCAGAAATACAACAACCCGGCATTCATCCCAATCGAGTTTTTGGCATTCACTTCGGCCTACGACACCAACTCGGCAGTGTTCTTCCCAGAAACTGTAGCGACTAGAGAGGTGGCAACCTACTACTGGGGTGGCATCTTCTGCGACCGCGAGGCAGCCAGGTTCCGAATGGTCTCGAAAGCAGCCAAAGAACTCTTGTACCTGCCGCTACCTGCCGATGCCGAACGCCTAATCTCCGATCAATACCTAGCTCAGGAAACCTTTGTGCTCTGGGATTTGATCCACGACCGCACTCATTCGCGTGGAGATCTTCCGTTTGATCCGTTCATGATCAAACAGCGCATGCCGTTTTGGATGTATGCACTGGAAGAGCTTCGCTGCGATCTCTCAACATTCCGCGAAACACTGGTACTCGATGCCGAGGGAGATCGGTTAGCGAAATACATGCGCTACGCGATTTTGTTCGACCGCCTGTTCCGCTTCCCAATTACCGGAGATCGAGTTCGAAACTACGACGGCCTCGGCGGGCAAATCATCTTTGCTCACCTCCACCAAACCGGCGCCTTGCAATGGACTGACAACCGTTTGGCTTTCGACTGGGACGCGGTCACCAAATCGGTGGTTGAACTGTGCGAACAGGTTGAAGCGCTTTACCACGATGGCATCAACCGTTCCCGCTTGGCGCAGTGGATTGCCGCCTATGAATTCGTCAGCGGTTTGGTTCAGCCTCACCCGGCATCTAAGTGGGCTAAGGGTGTCGACCACCTACCCACCGATGGTGAACTCAAGGAATTGGTTAATCTAATCCTCGACGACGAGTTTCCACTCAACGTCTTCTACGACACCCTAAACCGCAAGCTAGCCGACGTAATCGCTGCGACCAAGGGCATCACCGCGTAGCGGCTGGCATACTTTCATCATGGACTCATTAGATCGGCGCATCCTCAGCCAACTGGCCTCGGATTCAAGCGCGTCGATTGGCGAGCTCGCAGAAACCCTGGAAGTTCCAAGTTCCACACTTCATCAGCGCATAAAGCGGCTTGAAAGCAGGGGAGTAATCACCGGCTACCGTGCAACGATCAATCAGCGTGAAGCGGGCCTAACTCTCCACGCATTGGTTTCGCTGACCCCAATCGATCCGGCTCGCCCAGACGACGTTGCCGAACTAATCTCCCCGATTGCCGAGATTGAAAGTTGCTGGTCGGTGGCCGGCACCGAGTCTTACATTGTCAAGGTCGCAGTAGGAGAACCAAGCGACCTAGAAGCTCTTCTTGCTCGCATTAGAAGCGTGGCCAACGTTTCAACTCGAACCAGCGTGATTTTATCGACCCCGTTTGAAGGTCGTCAGGCAGTAATCCCAGAGGACGGAAATAGCTAATGACTAAAAATGTAAGAGGCTTCGCAAGCGACAACTACGCCGGAATCCACCCGACTGTCCTGAAGGCCATTGAGGCAGAAAACGAAGGCCATGAAGTTGCCTACGGCGACGATTCGGTAACCGCTCGTTTCAATGAACTAGTGAAAGAACTGTTTGGCCCCAAGGCTGTTGGTTTTCCGGTGTTCAACGGCACTGGCGCCAATGTTGTGGCTCTCCAGGCGGCCACCCAGCGCTGGGAAGCGGTTATCTGCGCCGAGAGCGCTCACATCAACATGGACGAAGGTGGCGCGCCAGAGAAGATGGCCGGCCTAAAGCTTTGGAATGTGCCAACCTCCGATGGAAAACTAACCCCAGAACTAGCCGAAAGCCAAATCTTCGACATTGGTTCAGTTCACCGAGCACAGCCGGGCGTAATCAGCATCACTCAAACCACCGAGATGGGAACTCTCTACCAGCCCCACGAAATCAAGGCCCTTGCCGATGTGGCTCATAAGCACGGGCTGCTGCTGCATCTCGATGGTGCAAGGCTCTCAAACGCTGCGGCAGCGCTAGGCCTATCCTTCAAGCAGTTCACCACCGACCTAGGAGTAGACCTAGTTTCGCTTGGTGGCACCAAGATCGGCGCTCTGGCAGCAGAGGCGGTAATCGTTACCGATGCTTCAACCGCAAAGGGCAAGGCGCTCGCGGAATCAATGCCGTTCCTGCGTAAAACCTCGATGCAGTTGGCGTCGAAGATGCGTTTCTTCTCGGCTCAGCTAATCGCCCTGTTTGAAAACAATGCTTCCCTGGCAATTGAGAACGCCAAGCATGCCAACGCCATGGCTAGCCGCCTCTACGACGGCGTTATCGAAATAGCCGCCTCTCACCCAGAGGTTGTGGTTCGCAATCGCGCCGAAGCCAACGCCGTTTTCCCTGAAATGCCAGAAGCCGTTACCCAGAAAATCATGGACGAATACCGCTTCTATGTTTGGAATCAGGCCACCGGGCAGGTTCGCTGGATGTGTTCGTGGGACACCACGGAAGAAGACGTCGACGGAATTCTTGCCTCGCTGAAGAAAGCACTCAAGTAGCTAGTCCCAGCTAGGTTCGGTTCCCGGTCGGTTCTCCCAGGCCACGTCGGTTACAGACGCCGGGTTTACCAGAGGCGTTTTCAACTCAAAGTCCTTCAAGATAACCTCGACGATTTTTTCCGCAGCCTCGCCAGGGAACGGTTGCGCAGCTTTTCTCAATTCTGCAATTTCGGCCGAGAAGTCGGGAAGCCCGTGTTCGAGAAAATCTTCAAACACCTCTTCAAACTCGACAAAATTATGAACGTGTATGTTCGCGCGCGACGCGATTTTACCAATTGGCGACCATGGCCAGTGGTTTTGCTTTTCAAAGAACACGGCAGGCTTGCCGGTTGCGAGAGGGTATTCGCCTATGAACGAGATGCCATCGGTTAAAAAGATGTCTGCCGCGGCAAACAGAGCTCCGATGTCTCCATCGGCGTCGATTGCCGTATTCGTCAGTGAATTCCAGTCGGTGAGCCACGAGGCTAGCTCAGCTTCCGTGCGCATCCCGCTTGCCACCAGGTTGCCAAACATTATCGGGTGGGGTCTCAAAACGATATCAAGCTCTTGATGCGATCTGGCGAATTGAAGCATGTCGTGCGCAATTTCCGGAAACATCCCAAAGTTGAACCAGTCTTCAGAGAAGCTGTGGTGCGGCGCCCAAACCATTCTTCGATTCCCACCCGGCAACGGCCAATTAGTTTCGCCGCTCTGAACCTTACGAACCAGGGCGTCTATCTTCGGCGTTCCGGTGAGGTGAACGTAGCCGTTTCCGCGACCGGTTTTGGCGTAGGCAGCCACGGTGTTCGGATCTTGGGTGAAAACGAGTGCTGCCAGCTGGTTTGAGCGCTGGGTATAGAGGTAGGGAGTTACGCCTGCTTCACCTGGCTCGTTGACCAATGCCAAGGAGTAATAGGGAACGTAGGCAACCTTAGTGAATTCGGCGAGTTTCTCAACTCGGTAGTTCGGCTGGTAGTTTCGCTGCCACGGGTAATTGATGAAAACGTAGTCTGGCGCGAGCTCTCGAAGTTTGGCCAGCCCGTCGAGTGAATCGTCCAAGTTGAATCGAAGGTGCTCGACGCCTGCGTTGGAAAGAAACTCACTGACCTTGTCTTCGTTGGCAAAAGCCTCATCGGCACGGAAGCGTCTTGGAATTGATACAACCTTGACCTCGAATCGATCGTCGGCGAGCATTAGCGAGTGAACGTCGGCTAGTGCGTCCCAGGCTTCGAAATAGAACGTGAGGAAGACAACCTTTATGCGGTGCCCGGCAGAGTTCATCCTTCAAGCGTAGCGAGATTAGACCGACAGTTCTGGTCTAATAAATACATGGACAAAATCAAGAAGTGGCTTTCGGTTCTGCCTCACCCGGTGCGGTGGGTGCTCACCATGGTCGTTGGCTTCGTGCTGCTAATTCTGGGTCTGATCATGATGGTCACCCCAGGGCCGGGCCTACTGTTCATCTTCTTCGGGCTTTCGATTCTCGCCCTTGAAATTGCCTGGGCCAGAGAACTTCACAAACAGGGTATTCAGGGCCTCGAGCGGATCGTTTTGAACCTCAAGGCACTTTGGAAGAAGCTGTTCAGACGCAAGAAGTAAGGCTAATTGCGAATAAGTTTGCTAGGTCCAACTTTGGTTAGTGGTCTTCCTTGTGCGCTTTTCGGCATTACCGAGATGAAGCGCGAGTAGGCCGAATTCAAGTGTTCCCTCATGGCTTCTTCGGCAGCAGCCGGCTCGCCATTGGCGATGGCCCTAGCGATTGCCTTGTGCTGAGCGATGCTGGTCTTCCAGTCCCAGTCGTCTCTGAACATTCTGAACAGGTGAAGGTGGCAGTGGGCTTGTTCAAACGCTTGAATGACAGTTTCATTTTCCGTGGAAGCCAAAATTGCAGTATGGAATCGAGTGTCGTGCCCAAACATTTCATGCTGGATAGAACTGGATTTCGGGTTGAACGACTTAATCTCTTCCTGCAAATCCAACCCGGGGTTTTGTAAGCGGTTAGAGGCTGCAACTCTCGCGGCCCAGGGCTCAATCAGCAACCTAAGTTCGAACAGATCCCGAACGCCGTTCCGATCCAGAGTCTCAGTGGTTGCGTAACCCTTGTTTGATGTTGCGACAAGAAGGTTGTCACCCTGCAATAACCTGAGGGCTTCGCGAATCGGAGTAGAAGATACTCCCAGTTCTTTCGAGAGTTGAAGGATGTTCACTTTAGTGGCGGGAGCAATCGAGTGCTCGAGAATTTTCTGCCGAAGCAACTCGTAGACTTCGCTGGTTGACGACCGTCCGTTTGAGTTTTGCGAATTGATCTTTTCGACTTTTTTTGCCACCGAATGCCCCTTATTGGTCCGATGCTAAAGGTTACCAGTTTGAAATAAAAATCATACGGAAAGTGCTACATTGAATTTCAAATAATGTATGATTACCAACAACTCTATACATTTGGAGGCTGGAGTGATTCAAAGAAGATTCCCTCGTTTGAAGGATTTGGCGCCACTCATGCGCTTCAAACGCTTTGAACCGAACGCCAAAAAGCGTCGTCTAGAAAAAGCGCTGACCATCTACGATCTTCGCGAAATTGCCAAACGCCGCACTCCCCAAGCTCCTTTTGACTACACCGATGGTGGTGCAGAGAAGGAGCTTTCTTTATCTCGCGCGAGGCGGGCTTTTGAGAACATCGAGTTCCACCCGAACATCCTCCGCGATGTTTCGAAAGTCAATACATCCAGCCTGGTTTTGGGAGGCCCTAGCGCATTCCCGTTGAGCATCGCCCCAACTGGCTTCACACGAATGATGCACACCGAGGGCGAGCTGGCCGGAGCTACGGCCGCTGCCGACTTCGGAATTCCATTCACACTTTCGACCATGGGCACCGCCTCGATCGAACAGGTCGCTGCAGTTCAGCCGCTCGGTCGCAGATGGTTCCAGCTTTATCTCTGGACCGACCGCGAGCAGTCTCTCGAACTTATTCACCGTGCCAGGGACAGCGGATACGACACCTTGTTTGTGACGGTTGACGTTCCTGTGGCCGGTGCGCGTTTGCGCGACAAGAGAAACGGAATGTCGATTCCGCCGGCTCTGACAATGAAAACCATCACCAACGCAATCCCGCGTCCGGAGTGGTGGTTCAACTTCATCACCACCCCTCCGCTTGAGTTCGCCTCGCTCAATAACTGGGGAGGAACCGTGGGTGAACTAATCGACAAAATGTTTGACCCAACCGTAACCTTCGACGACCTCAAGTGGATCCGAAGTGAATGGCCTGGAAAGCTGGTCATCAAAGGCGTTCAGTCGGTTGAAGATGCCGTAGCACTCACCAAGTACGGTGTCGATGGCATCGTGCTCTCCAATCACGGTGGTCGCCAACTAGATCGCGCCCCAATTCCGTTCCACCTGCTTCCAGAAGTGAATCGGGAAGTGGGCAAAGACGTGGAACTAATGATCGACACGGGAATCATGTCTGGTGCCGACGTCGTCGCCGCGGTCGCCATGGGCGCAAAATCCACGATGATTGGGCGCGCTTATCTTTACGGCCTGATGGCGGGAGGCCACTCTGGAGTGGTTCGCTCACTTGAGATTCTCACCGGAGAAATCACCAGAACCATGCAACTGCTTGGAGTAGCCGACCTATCCGAATTGAAACCCAATCACGTTACTCAACTACAAGACCTAGTACCAATCACTCGTTAGTCGAAAAGGAGCCATAGACATGGAAGAAATCAATTTCAAACCGGAGCGGTCTCAGTATGCCTATACGTTTGGCGGCGCAAAACCCGTTATGACCGTTAAACCTGGAACCCTGATGCGCCTTTGGTCGGAAGACGCCTTCAATTTCGCCCTGACCACCGTGGATGACCTGCCAAGTCAGAAAATCGACATTCGTTATGTTAATCCGCAGACCGGACCGTTCTATGTCGAAGGTGCCGAACCAGGAGACACCCTAGTACTGCACATTATTGAACTGACTCCGGCCAGAAGTTTCGGTGCTTCTTCTACCATTCCATTCTTCGGAGGGCTATCTGGAACCGATCGCACAGCCATGCTGCACGAGGCTCTTCCTGAGGCAACCTGGATCTATCACGTAGACACCGAGCGCCAGCAAGTTGGATTCCAATCGCGATTTGGAGACCTCGAAATCGCGCTGCCAATCGAAACCATGCTTGGAACCGTTGGAGTGGCGCCACCGGCCGGCGAAGTTCGCACCAGCCTCGTCCCGGAGCGCTTCGGCGGAAACATGGACACCCCGGAGATGAAAGCAGGCACCACCGTTTATCTTGGCGTCAACGTTGAGGGCGCGCTGTTCTCAATCGGAGACGGCCACTACCGTCAGGGTGAGGGCGAGTCATGTGGAACAGCCGTTGAAGGCGCAATGAACTCGGTAATCATGGTTGAACTCATCAAAGGCAATGCGCCGCTTTGGCCGCGTCTGGAAAATGACGACTACTGGATGGTGGTGGGCTCGTCGCGTCCGATGGAAGACGCCTGGAGAATCGGGCAGGTGGAAATGGTTCGCTGGCTATCAGAACTGCTCGACATTCACTACATGGACGCCTACCAGCTGGTAACTCAGGTATCTCTCTCACCAATTGCAAATGCGGTCGACACCAATTACTCGGTTGTCACCAAAATTCCTAAAAAACTTATGCCCAAAAGTAACGCATACGAAGGTATGCATTCAATGCTCCGCGAATTGGCAAAAACAGTCCAGTAGGCGGCGAAAAAGAAACAAAGAGTTGAGCAACCGCTTTTCTCTAAAAATGAACAAGGAGGTTCGAAATGGAAAAACAAGCTAACCCAGGCGTTCTGGGACTGCTCGGATATGGAATGTCAACGGTTCTACTGAGTCTTATCAACAGTGGAATTATTCCTTTTGACGGAATGATCATCGCAATGGCACTGTTCTTTGGTGGCGCTGCTCAAACTCTTGTGGCCACAATGGCATTCAAGAACAAAGACACCTTCGGCGTCGTTGCCTTTGGTGGTTACTCATTCCTATGGCTATCGTTTGGTCTGATCCAAGCTGGTGTAGCACTCAAGTGGTGGACGGCAGATGCCACCGCCATGGGCTGGTACCTAATCATGTGGGCTATTTTCACCGTATTCCTTATGATCGCATCAGCAGTGGCACCGCGTGTTCTAACCATCATCCTCGCGCTCACAGTAGTGCTTCTTGGATCACTGGGTATCTCGAGCATCACCGGAAACGCAGCACTAGGTCTATTCGGTGGTTACGAAGGTATCTTGACCGGTGCTTTGGCCATGTACATGGCATTCGCATCACTGCTTAACGAGATGTGGGGCAAGCAAGTGCTTCCACTCGGTAAGCCTTTCCGCAGCTAAACCAACACACATTAGGAGTAAACAATGGATCTAGGAATCAAAGGCAAAGTAGCAATAGTTACCGGTGGTACCAAGGGTATCGGCCGCGCGATTGTTGAAGGCTTTGCCAACGAAGGTGCCAACGTAGCATTTTGTGCCAGAAACGCAGGCGAGGTTGCAGAAACCGAGAAGGCGCTAACGGCCAAAGGCGTAAAGGCTAAAGGAACCGTTCTGGATGTTGGAGACGCCAAGGCACTTCGTGCCTGGGTTGATTCAACCGCCAAGGAGTTCGGAGGCATCGACATGGCAGTTGCCAACGTCAGTGCTCTCGCAATTCCAGACGAGGACGACAACTGGGACGCTTCCTATCGGGTAGACCTGATGGGCACTGTGAACCTTTGCAAAGCCGTCATTCCTCACCTAGGTAAGAGCTCAGTTAAGTCTTTGCTTGCCATCTCGAGCGTTTCCGGTCGTGAAGCAGACTTTGCTTCAGGTCCTTACGGAACATTCAAGACAGCAATCATCGGCTACATGGCAGGGCTTTCTCTATCGCTAGCCGACAAGGGTATCCGCTCTAACACCGTTTCTCCTGGAAACACCTACTTCCCTGGTGGGGTATGGCAATCCATTGAGGGCGGAAACCCTGATCTGTTCAAGTTCGCGATGGACCTAAACCCAACCGGACGCATGGGAACTGCAGAAGAAATTGCCTCGGGCGTTGTATTCGTCTCGAGCCCAGTTGCTTCGCGTATCAGCGGTGCCAACCTTCTTATCGACGGAGCCCTCACCAGAGGTATTCAGTTCTAAAGAAGATTCAAAGAAACGGCCGGTGGATAAAACCACCGGCCGTTTCTTTTGACTTGGAACAATACTTACTAAGAGGAGCCCGAACTTGAAGACCGCTCGCTTTTTGGGCCCTTACTCGGGAAGTTGTTTGAGGCCCTCGATAAGAAGATGGCAAACACCAGTGCCACGACAATTCCCGAGCTGATACCTAGCTCGACGACGGCTCTGTCGAATTCAGTCTGACTCTTGCCAGAAGCCAAAGTCATCGATGCTCCAACGGTAAGGATGTGTCTAACTGCGGCGATAACGCCGATGATGAGAAAGTTTTGTAGCTGGAAAACTCCGTCTGTGTAACGCGCAACAACCGTTCTAAGGATTTCGAGAATAATGATGATAAACAGGATGTCATTGATGGCCTGAATCATTCCGGTTGGGAAGAATGGAACCGTTTCAAAGGCCCTGATCACCGAGAAATAAAGAGCGACAACTGCGATAGCCAGGAGGAACACTCCAAGCACGACGTGGAAGACCTCTTCAACTCGCTCAACCCAGCGGCCAGGCACTAGTACTTTGTGACGCTCATCTGATTCTTTTGGCATATTCGTAAGATACCCGAATGCAATCGATCGCCTGTAAGAAAACGATTGTTGTTACATCACGTTTTGGTTTCATTCGCCATAGCACTAAGCCTCGACGAAAGAAATGCCAAGCGAAACCACGGCCCAGGCGATAATGGTCGCCCAGATGACCATCGCAGCAGAAACCAGAACAGTCACCTTCAATGGCTTCACGCCTGCAGCAACCGAAGCAGCCGCAGCAAACTGAGTTCCGATAAGGATTGGACCAAGTGCCGCCATTCCGTAGATTCCATACTTATCGAAGGCCTTTTGGGCTTTCACGAACTTAGGAGACTCGGCCTCTTTGCCCTTAGCCACCCTTCTGGAGACAATCCAGTTTCGAAGAGCACCTCCACCATAGGCAAAAACTGCAATAGTGATGATGTTCCCAACAGAGGCAAACACCACCGTCAACACTGGATCTAGTCCGAGCACGATTCCGGCCGGAACAACCGCAATTGCTTCAAGCCAGGGGATAGCCCCACCTAGGAAAACTCCGAAGAGCCCAAGTTGTTCTAGATTCATGATTTCGCCTCAAACATTTGAGTAATTTTCAACTTAGATATCCTTCTCTCTCCAAGCCAGAATCATCGATGGTGCCGATGCAAATGCAAACAGCGTTGCAATCATTAGGTAGCTGCCATCATTACCCTCTGGTTGAAACAGTTGAAGTTCTGGACCAAAAAACATCAGCAAAAGAAGTGCAATCACCAGATACCCCATAGACAGGTATGCGTATCTGAATGAAGTATCGCGCACCTGAATCTGTCGCTCGTCGAGCAGTTCGTCTGGGGCGTCGGCGATGCCTCGAACGGCAATGCGAAGCAAGGAATAGCAGCCAAGCGTAAGCAGGATGACCCAGATTGCAGACACACTAAAGATAATCAGGTCCGTTCCGTTGTCAAGATTGAAAATACCGATTTCCAAGATTGGTAGATAACTACCCAACGCAACCGCAAGAATCCCGAACATCTCAAGAATCACAATCAACCGCCGGTTGCGTTGAGAGCGCAACCACTTGAACTTTGAATTCTCATCGGTGAGCAGGGCTCTAGTTCCTTTTTCGGTAACTCCGAGCGACCAGTAAATCTTGTTTTTCTTCGACATTAGTTCTTTCCTTCTTTTGGTTCTGTGAGCGAGAACAGCTCTGAGACTTCTTTGTTCAGGGCATTAGAAATTCGAAGCGCTAGCACTAGCGAGGGGCTGTATTCCCCTCGTTCCAGATAACCGATGGTTTGGTAGTGAACACCAACTAGATCGGCAAGCTCCTGCCGGCTCAGGCCCAGCGACGAACGCACTTGCTCGATTTGGTTGAAGACCGGCTCTTCGGAATTTCTACTCATGTTTGTAGCATACATGCTACATAGCATTAATGCAACAATTACATCACTGGCGACTACTTGTAGGAAGCCACTAAACGCTTAATCAATTCGTTCCATGGAGTCGGCTCAAGGCCAAAGGTCATTCTCGAGGCTGAATCGTCCATCACGAAAGGGGCCTTGAACATGTAGTTGCCATTGTTCAGTTCTCGAATCACAGGGTTGAAGAGCCCCAATATTTTCAAAATCCCGCGAGGAACTGAACCCACTTTTACGTCTCGCAGCCCAAGCTCGTTAGCGATGTCTTGAATCACTTTGCGCTGGGTCTTAGGTGGGTTACTTGGAACGTGCCAAGCCTTTCCCCAGGCTCTGGAATCCGAGGCAACAACACGAAGAAGTGTTGCTACATCGGCAGGGGATGTGAAGGTGTGTAAGTGATCAATTTCACCGAGAAGTTGAATTGGCTTACCTGCCTTGAGCACAGGAACCACGCGGTCGCCAAATCGACTTTGCGCTCCCGGAGAAACATAGTCTGAGCCTCTTACTTCAGTTGCCCGAATGGCACCCTCGTCGTGTAATTTTTTGGCATCTAGCCACATCTGTGCACGCACTCTGGAATTGACCCAAGTTCCCTTCAGCGGCAAATCCTCTGTCATTACCTTAGCGGTTGGTCCGTAGCCGTAGAGATTTGAGCAGGTTGCAAGAACCGCACCGGTTTTCTTTGCATACTCTAAGAACGCGTTGGCAAGCGGCGGCCATTCAGTTTCCCACTTGTCGTAGCGAGGAGGGTTGACGCAATTGTAAATTGCAACTGCCCGAGGTGCCGCTGACAAAAGTTCGCTAACCGATGAGGCGTCACCGGTAACAACCGTGATGAGTTCGTGCGCGGGCCCTTTTCCTGATCGCGTCATGACGACCACCCGTTTCCCGCTTTCAACTAGTTGCGAAGCTAATGCCGAACCGACTTCACCGGCGCCGACGACGAAATGTATTTCATTCATGATTTCCTCCAAGCAATGTGTATCCAATAAACATAGTTAAGTAATGTTTATACTAGCAACATGGCAAACATCAAGACAAAAACTTATCACCACGGCAATTTAGAGCAAGCTCTTTTGGTTGCTGGCTTTCAGGAGGCTAGGGGTACCGGGTCTAGAAATTTAGGTGTGAATTCGCTCGCCAAAGAAGTTCAGGTATCTCCGATGGCGGTTTATCGTCATTTCCCAAGCGGCGAGAGTTTGAAGGCGAACATCTCACAATTAGGCCGTGAGGAAATGGCCAGGCAAATGATAGAAGCCATTTCACGTCAAGCGGGCGTGAAGAATCGCTTTCAAGCAGTCGGAAGAGCCTACATTCAATTCGCACTCGATGAACCCGGGCTATTTGCCGTGGCTTTTACGGCTTGCGATGCACCGCCCAAGCGTGAAGACAGCCCATCTGCATGGCTGGTGTTTCAGGATTCAATCCTCGATCTTTGCACCGAAGGATTAATCGACGCAAGTGAAGTGGAGCACGTAAGCGCCTTCGCGTGGGCTGCAGTTCACGGTTATGCAACTCTTGCTGGGGGAAAAGACCCAATGAGACCAAAAGCCACAGAACAAGTCATAAGCAATCTCTTGGATCGAATTTGGTCGGGAATTGTTGGAGAAGGTGTCCAAAACAGATGAAGATAAATAAAGGTCGCATGACCGCGCCAGCACAAGGCGATTTTGTAGTTTTTCTCATCGGAATGCGAATCAACAATCCGCTCGCCTTTCGAAAGTGGGTTCCTGTTTTCATGGCCATGGGGAAAATGCTCCCGGAGCTTTACAAGAATCCAAGCCTTGGCTTCAAATCCTATGAAATGTGGTTTAGTCGCACGCTGATACTGGTTCAGTACTGGGAGAGCTCTGAAAAACTATTGGAGTACGCAAAAGCCAAGGATTCCGAACACCTCCCAGCTTGGCGAGCATTCAATCAAGCGGCCGCAAAATCCGATGCCGTGGGAATTTGGCACGAAACCTATCTTGTGCAAAAAGGGAACAGTGAAAACATGTACGTCAATATGCCAACCTTTGGATTTGGAAAGGTGGCCGATCTAGTCCCAGCCGTCGGTAAGTTCAAGTCGGCAAAAGAAAGATTAGGAGATCAATAAATGAAAACCATGATCTATATTTCGCTTGCACTAAACACCTTGGTTCTCTTGCCAATCATTGTGCTCATGTTTGTCAAAGCGCCGATAGTCGACGAAACTTGGGGATCATTCTCTCCAGCTCGCGGAATTCTGATGTCAATCTATTTCGCAATACTTATAGTGTCGGTCGCCCTATTGTTTCTTCCAGCTCCGGCCTTAGTGGCGGCACTTCTCTTAGTGCAAGTCATCTACAAGGTCACCACACCTTTCACAGTCGGAGAGATAAGCCACCCTGTGGTAATCAGTAATCTTGTCATCGCGGCGTTTCATATTGCAACGTTGATCACCATATTCAGAGCGTCAGGAAGCCAAATCCTAACAATCCGCTAAGTTGCCTCGAATCTAGTTCAGAATCTGAATCCAGGAAATGACAAAACCCTCTGATTTCTCAGAGGGTTTTTCACTGTCTCATTAGTGAACACCTGATGTTTTTACACACCAGTGGTGGCTTCGGTCACCGAGTCTTTCGACTCGCTCGGACCTCGCGGAGAATATGGGATTCGAACCCATGAGGGCTTGCACCCAACCAACTTTCCAAGCTGGCGCCATAGGCCACTAGGCGAATTCTCCTGGAGTTGCTCGAGGCAACTTTTCAAGTTTACCGACTTTAGGCTTTGGCTTTGGTGATGAGTTTGTTTAGTCCAAGCGAGATGCTTGCCGATGCCAGGCCGAAGACGACGATAATCATGATGAAAACCGCCACTCCACCTACGCCAGCTTCGAGGTTAGGGTTTAGGAACCAGTAGGCCCACCAGTCGGTGAGGATGCCGCGGATGATGGTGAAGCTCAGCCAAGCCATTGGGAAAGCTAGAATCCAGAAGATTTGCTTGAACTTTAGCTTCGTTGTGGTTTTGGTTAGAGCGAAGTCGAGCACGATGAAGATTGGTGCCCAAACGTGCAGGATTTCATTCGGCAGTACCGGCCAGACATAGCCGTAGTCTGGTTCGCCAGGTTGAACGACAGTGCCGCGCAGTAGGGCGTTGTAAACGACTGCGACAACGATTGCGTAGGAGCTAACGCTCAGTTTGGCAAGGTTAAGTGCTTTTGTGTCGGCTTTGCCTTGGAGTTCTCGAACACCAGCCGCCGCTAGCACCACTGCAGCAATAATGCTGGTCTGGATGGTGAAGTAGGCAAAGTATTCACCAGGGCGAAATAAGTTGTTGATCAGTCGGTCGGTGACCTGCCAGACGACGGAAAGCGCTAACGCGAATGCAGTGGCAAGCCTTAGGTATGGAAGAATTTTTCTCATGACACAACCCTATGTGTGACGGAGAGTTTTTTCTGTAGGCAATTTCACAGGTAACGTTGAGATTGTTTACAGTTACAGGAGAGAACCTTAGGTATCGAATAACACCTAAAGGAAAGAGATTTCATGAAGATCAACGTAGTTTCAGCACTTGCCGGTGGCCTAATCATCGGCGCTGGCGCGATGGTGCCGTTGGGCAGTTTTGCTCAGTCGGAGACTCCGGCGCTATCCCCAACTTCTTCAACTGAAGAAACCACTGTCCCAGCTGATCTGACAACCGAGGCTCCAGTCGTCGTAACGCCCGAGCCAACTCCTGCGGTTCCGCTGACGCCACCAAGCTTTGGTCCTGGCGACAAAACCGATGACGATGACGACGACGTTGAGTATGAAGACGACGAGGATGAAGACGACGACGAAGACGAAGACGAAGACGAAGACGAAGACGAAGACGAGTACGAAGATGAGGACGACGACTAAGCCGTCCACAGTTATATTTCTAGCCGTTTTTCGCGGGTAGAATTAGGGCTGGACTCCCCGTGCGGCGCCACCTCGGCTAACTCCCCCAGGATCGAAAGATAGCAAGGGTAACTGGGCTCTGGCGGGTGTGCGGGGAGTTCTTTTATCTTTCGATTTGCTGTCGGGGGGAAGGGTTAGGCTCTATCTGTGAGTACCGCACTTTATCGCCGCTATCGCCCTGAAACCTTTGCCGAGTTAATCGGTCAATCTCAGGTAACTGCGCCATTGATGGCAGCCCTTCGGGCCGACAAAGTGAATCACGCCTACCTTTTCTCTGGCCCACGCGGTTGCGGAAAAACCACTTCTGCTCGAATCCTGGCTCGCTGCCTAAACTGCGCTGAAGGCCCAACCGACACTCCCTGCGGTAAGTGCCCAAGCTGTATTGAGCTGGCTCGAAACGGCAGTGGATCGCTAGACGTGGTCGAAATTGACGCTGCATCTCACAACGGTGTCGACGATGCTCGTGATTTGCGGGAGCGTGCGCTATTTGCCCCAGCCCGCGATCGCTTCAAGATTTTCATCCTCGACGAGGCTCATATGGTCACCGCGCAGGGTTTCAACGCACTACTGAAAATTGTTGAAGAACCACCGGCCCACGTGAAGTTTATTTTCGCCACAACCGAGCCTGAAAAAGTTATCGCAACCATTCGCTCCAGAACACACCACTACCCGTTCCGTTTGGTTCCACCGGCACAGTTACTCGATTACCTAGAGGAACTTTGTATCAGTGAGAAAGTAGAGATTGCGCCCGGCGTGCTCTCGCTCGTGGTTCGCTCCGGCGGTGGCTCGGTTCGAGACTCACTTTCGCTACTAGATCAACTGATTGCCGGCTCAGAAGACGGCAAGGTCACCTACGAGCGCGCAGTAGCGTTGCTCGGGTACACCCCAGACTCAGTGCTAGATGAAACCGTTGAAGGTTTGGCAATTGGCGATTCGGCTCTGGTTTTTCAGTCGGTAGACAAGATTATTCAGAGCGGACAAGACCCGCGCCAGTTCGTGGAGGATCTTCTCGAACGCTTGCGTGATCTGATTCTGGTTGATTCCGTTGGTCTAGATGCGAAGTCGGTTCTGCGAGGCATTAGCGATGCAATGTTGGCTCGCTTGCAAGAGCAGGCCGCCAAGTTCGGCCGAGCCGAGCTGGCCCATGCGGCTGCTTCGGTTAGTGAGTCACTCACCAGCATGACCGGTGCAACTAGCCCAAAGCTCCACCTCGAATTGATGTGCGCCAAGATTTTGGTGCCAGCAGCTAATGCCACCGAAATTGGTTCGCTAGCTCGCATCGAACGTTTAGAACGTCGAATCGGAATTGGTGGAGAAGCTCCGGCGGCGCCTGTGATTGCGAAGACCAACCCGACTGCAGCGGTTCCGGTAGTTGAAGCGGCCACGCCAACAACTCCAATCGACGTGGTTGCCACCGGCATAACTATTGCTCAGGTAAGAGAGTCTTGGCAGCGCATCCTCGACGAAGTTGCCAAGAAGTCTAAGCGTGCCTACATGGTGGCGTATGCCATCGATGTCATGGCTGTTGAGGGAGATGTTCTAACCCTTCGATTTGCCAGCAACTACGACCTGGAGAACTTCAAAGGTGAAGTTGGGGCCCCAGATGTTCTGCGCAAGGCCATTGAGAATGAGTTTGGAGTGGTGTTCAAATTCAAGCCTTTGATGGAAGTGAAGGCTGAGGCTCCGGTAACTGCATCAAGCCCGGTGGTGGCAGTGGAGCCAGAGCCAGAGCCAGAGCCAGAGGTGGAGTCTGAGCCAGAGAAGAAAGCAGCCCCAGAGTCTAGAAACACCAAAGTCGACGAAGAGGCACGCTACGGTGAATCGTTGCTCCGTGAAATCCTCGGCGCAGAACCACTGGACGACTAATGTACGAAGGCGTTGTTCAGGAACTCATCGATGAACTAGGGCGTTTGCCCGGGGTGGGCCCGAAATCCGCTCAGCGAATCGCTTTTCACCTGCTACAGACCGAAGACGACCTAGCCGAGCGTTTGGCTCGGGTTTTGATTGAGGTAAAGGAACGCGTGCGATTCTGCGAAATCTGCGGAAACGTGTCTGAGCAGGAAAAGTGCAACATTTGCCGAGATGAACGCCGCAGCCGAACCTCGATCTGCGTAGTTGAAGAGTCAAAAGATGTGCAGGCCATCGAGCGCACCAGAGAGTTTCGTGGTCTCTACCACGTGCTCGGGGGAGCGATAAGCCCGATCGAGGGTATTGGCCCAGATCAACTGCGAATCAAAGAACTCATGACTCGTCTGTCTGACCCGAACATTCAGGAAGTTATCATCGCTACCGACCCAAACCTCGAGGGCGAGGCAACGGCAACTTACCTCTCACGAATGCTGGCCAGTCTGGGGATTACCGTTACCCGTTTGGCTTCCGGCTTGCCCGTTGGCGGAGACCTGGAATACGCCGACGAAGTAACTCTGGGTCGCGCTTTTTCAGGCCGCCGACCAGCAAACTAAGTCAATCGGCTAGAATTATAAAATTCCCCTGTAAGTTCCTTCCCTAGGAGTACAGCCTTGGCTCTTATCGTGCAAAAGTTCGGTGGTTCATCTGTTGGCGACGCCGACAAGATTAAGCACGTGGCGAAGCGCGTAATTGAGACCCAGCGAGCAGGTAATCAGGTTGTGGTTGTAGTGTCTGCCATGGGCGACACCACCGACGAACTAATGGATTTAGCGAATCAGGTAACCGATAACCCAAGCCCTCGAGAACTAGACATGCTGCTTACCTCTGGCGAGAGAATTTCGATGGCTTTGCTAGCCCTAGCAATAAATGCCGCAGGAGCTTCATCAAGATCTTTCACCGGCTCTCAAGCTGGAATTGTTACCGATGCTAAGCACGGCGATGCACGAATTGCCGAGGTTTCCCCAGACCGCATTCGTGAAGCTCTAGACGAGGGCGACATCGCAATCGTTGCTGGTTTTCAAGGTTTTAACCGTGAAACACGAGACATCACGACCCTTGGTCGCGGTGGCTCAGACACCACTGCCGTGGCTCTGGCCGCTGCCCTAGCTGCAGATGTTTGCGAGATTTACTCGGACGTGGATGGCGTTTACACGGCTGATCCGCGCCAGATTCCGGCTGCCAGAAAGCTCGACTACATTGATGTTGAATCAATGCTCGAACTGGCTGCCGCCGGAGCCAAGATTCTGCACATTCGTGCGGTTGAATTTGCTCGTCGCCACAATGTCGACTTGCGAGTTCGTTCGACTTTTAGCAACGACCCTGGCACCAGGGTTATTTCCGGAAAAACTGGAGGAGAAAACATGGAAGAGTCAGTAGTTTCAGGCGTCGCAACCGACAAGAGCCAGACCAAGATTATTGTCATTGGTATTCCAGACCTGCCAGGTAAGGCGGCCGAACTATTCAACGTGGTGGCAGAGGCCGGCGCCAACATCGACATGATCGTGCAGAACACCGCAACCGGTGTTGACGTGGCAGATAAGGTTTCCGACATCTCGTTCACTCTCCCAAAGGGTGATGCTGCCAAGGTGGTTTCTGCGCTTGAGACCAACCAGTCGAAGCTCGGCTACCGCAATCTCGAGGTTGACCATGAAATTGGAAAGATTTCTGTGGTTGGTGCCGGCATGAGAACTCACTCGGGCGTTTCGGCAACACTATTCAACGCGCTTGCCAAAGCCGGCGTGAACATCGAAATGATTTCTACCTCGGAGATTCGTATCTCCGTGGTGACCGACATCAATGAAGCGGACGCCGCCGCGCGTGCAATTCACACGGCATTCGGCCTAGACAGCGAAATTGAAGCTGTGGTCTACGCCGGAACCGGTC
>CALPUC020000001.1 GCA_943326655.2 Rhodoluna limnophila | reverse complement strand
GACACGATAGCTCGACCAACGAACGGATCTCCTTCAACGCTCGGGGCCACCAGGTTGTTCGGCGGCAGGTTCACAACGGTTGTTGAAGACGAGTAGGCAACCCAGTCGTGCCCGTTGCTGAAGGTAACCGCAGCCACAATGAACTTGCCGGCATCAGCCAGAACCGGACGATAGGTTTTGCCCGAGGCGTTTTGTTCGATGAGTGCACACGAAGAGTCACGGAACTCAGAGGCAACGGCAACGGCCACATCGCACCGGAACCAGCTGTAATTGCCCAATACAGGAGTTGGGTCGCCAACCCAACTTCCGTCGGAAACGGAAAGGTCGCTAAGAGTGCTCGGGAATTTGGCGCCGACCACGGTTACCACCGGCGATACCGTGTTCACCGGACCGGTGCTTACCGGTTCAAAAGTGGAAGCCGACCACATGGTGGTTTCGCCAGCGGCGTTTGAAGAGGTAACCGCTTGGGTTAGGAATTTGTCTTTCTGAGCGAGCGTGATTTTCCAGTCACCCTTGCTAGCGGGCAAAACCGAACAGTTGGCTGGCTGGGTGGTGGTTGGTAGCAAGATTTGATCCTCGCAAACCCACCAGCTTTTGCTCTGGGTAAGCTTCGGCGTACCACGCCAAGTTCCTTCGGTGGCCGTGAGAGTCGCCTGAACGTAAGGGTAACGAGACTGAATCCTCGGTGGCGTTACGTTTACCGGAGGTTCCACAACCGCTTTCGAAGTGGAGGCCGTGAACACTTCGTCGAGGTTCGAGCTGTCTGGATCATCCGTCTCGGCGTTGTACTTGTAGGCACCCTTAATCTGCACGCCTAGGAACTTGCCGGCCAAATCCGAGGTGATTGTGAGCGAGCGACTCTTGGCTGAACCGTCGGCTCGGAAAATCTCCTCGCACTTGGATTTCAAAACTGTCAAACTCTGAGTAACGGCAGCTGTGCAAGCAAACCATTGATAGGAGTAAACGTTGGTGGTGGTACCGCGCCAAGTTCCGAGGTTTGCCTCAATCGAGTAGCCCACACGCGGAGAGCCGTCTTTCGCCGCCTGACCCGTGGCGAACAAAGTTTTCGCTCCGGTTAGATACTTGGGCTTGACATAAATTCTTGCCGATGTGGCCGAGAACCAAACTCGGTCTTCGGTGCCGTTCGATATGGTTACCGAATAGGCCACAAATTTGGTTTCATCCTTAAACGAGATTAGATATTCTGGTCCGGTTTGTTTCTTTACCAGGGTGCAGTCGGGGTGGATAACGTTTGGAGTAGCCGCGTGTGGAAGCTTGCAAAGGTACCACTGATAGGTATAGGTGATTACATCTGGAACGGCTTGCCAGAAACCAGGACAAGCCCAAACCCTCGCCCCGGCGCCAACTTCTGAGTCTCCCTCAAGACCACAAACCACCGGAGCACTTCCCAGAAGCAGCCGTGGAGGTAGGCCCACAACACCAGAGGGAGCGCTAGTTCGAGTGGTTGACCCAACCGTGTTTCTAGCCGAAATTTCGTAGGTGATAACTTCATTGACGTCTTGCTCGCCGAGCACGTAGGTGTCGGTTACCGCACCAACAATCGGTAGGTCTCCTCGGAACCATTGAATTGAAGGGGATGCCGCAGGAAAAGCGGTTACGCCATAGCTACCGGCTTGCAGGGTTTTTCCGAGCCACTGTTTTCCGGTTATGGTGAGGTTGCCAGTGATCTCGGGTAGCTGCTGAATTTGCAAAGTAGAGGCGGTGAATCGAACCACTTTGCCCAGACGGTTGGTGAGAGTAAGTTCAAGAGCAATGTACTTGGATACATCGCTAAGAGTTAGAACGTAGTTTTCTCCAACCGCCTTTGGAATCACCGCGCAATTCGCTGGCTGGAAGGCCGAGGCGGCCATAACTTGGTTTTCGCATCTGAGCCAGCGATAGGTTTTGGCCGGTGCTGGGGTTCCACGAATTTCTAACTGCCGCGTGGTGAGGGTTTGCCCCTTGCTTCGGCTGTCATTGAGTTTCGGCTCATCTTCATACGAAATGTCCTCGCCAACGTCGCTTGTTGAAGGCGAGTAAACGATAGAACTTGAGTAAGGATTTTGGGCTCGCACAGCCACGGAAATGTAGAAACCGGCATCGGCGATGGAAAGGAGATAGGTCTTCGATGACGCCCCAGAAATTGCTGTGCAGCCGTTTTGCGCCGTGGCCGAAGCTGCCTGGTTCCAATAGCACCGGTACCACTGATAGGTGAAGGTCGGAGCTGGCAGAGCGGTCCAAACTCCATCGTTCGCGGTCACCACATTCCCAACCTTGAGAGTGAGAGCGCCGGAAGTTGGAGCAATTATGGAAACGTTCTCCGGGCCGGAGTTGACCATCGCGGAACTCGGGGTGAAGCGCCTGGCCGATCCGAGTTCATTGGTTATGGTCACCGCGGTAAGCACGTATTTACCAACATCGGCGGAAACGAACTCGTAGGTTGCGGAAACGGCGCCCTGGATTAGAACACAACCTGAAGCCAGTGAGTCTGAGTCGCCGTTGACAACATTGGAACAGCGATACCAGGCGTAGGTGCGAGCCACCTCGGGAAGACCCCGAACCAACCCAACGCTACTGTTCAAAAGACTTCCCCCCAGCACGTGCTGGCTTCCAACCGATGGCGGAGAATCGAAACTCGGTGCCTCAAACACCTGCTCGCCGGTTGGAGACCAAACCGGCACCAAAGTTAGCCCCTGAACGGCCACGGTTCGCACGCTCAAATACTTTCCTGAGTCGGCTCGCACTGGTAGATAGGTGAGTTGGTTCGCCGATGGGATGGCAGTGCAGCCGGCTGGTGCGGAAGACGACTTGGCCAACACCGGTGCGTCGCAGCGGAACCAAGCCGTGGTGAAAGTTGGTCGCGGATAGCCACTCCAAGTGGTGTCAGAAGCCCTAACCGCAGTTCCCACCCGAAGACGACCGGCACTGGAAAGCGGTCTTTGCGCCGTGAGGTTCACGATGTCTCCGACAACAATTACCGTCGTGGCACTAAATCTTGTGGTGGTCCCGGCCGGGTTTACCAAAGTCACCCGAACCGAAAGGTAGTTCTCTTCCATCCCGGTGCCAACCACCATGGTTCGAGAACTCTCGCCGGCGATGGCACGGCAAGCGGCAGGTTGACTCACGGCCGAACTTTGAGCACTGGTGCACTGGAACCACTGATACTCGGCCGTTGGCTCTCCCCCGAATACCGACCAGTTTGGATTGGCGGTAACCGTTTGGCCACTCTTCACCACACCGGAAACACTCGGATCACTATCAAAAACCGGCTTCGATTGAACGCTCTCGTTGGCACCGGCAAAAGCCTGCGCACTAGCCACCTCGTTGGTGGCAATCTCGGCAACGGTTAGATATTTGCCCTGCCAAGCCGATAGCGGAGTGATCGTGGCAGCGGTCGATCCGGCTAGCGAATCACATCCTGGAGGAGTTACCAGAGCGCCGGCATTAACCGGTGCGTCACAGAGATACCACTGGAACGTTTTGGTTGGAGCTGGGCTTCCGGCCCAGGCGCCACTTTGTGCGGTAACCGTGCTTCCGGCAACCGGCTGACCGGTTGTAGCAAGCGAGGAGTAACTCAGCGTAGGAGCGGAGGTAAGGCTTGGTGGGGTGAGAACTTTGGTGGTTGACGCCGAGTAGCTCGAAGCCGGAGAGCCCACATTCGCCGAGTTCGCAGCCTTCACCTGAACCACAATGAACTTGTTTCCCTGTGACGCATCTGGCACATATGTATTTTGGGTTTCTCCGGAAAGCACGGAACACACCGCGTTCTTCGTTGCCGCGGCCACTACCGCAGTGGTGCAGGAATACCACTGGTAGGTAAAGCTCGGAGCGGGGGTAGCCGACCAGGTTCCGTTCAGCGCGGTCAAAGTCTTGCCAACTGCAACCTGCGCTCCCGAGACACTGGCGGCGCTTGAGAGAACCGGAACCTGAAGAGTGCTGGCACGCGAAGCAATTCGCGCTGTTGACAAAACCGTGGCTCCGCTGAGGGCGGTTACATAGGGAACCACATAGTTGCCAACGTCGGCGGCGGTGACCGTGTAGGTGCTGGTCGTCGCGGCAATTACGGAACAACCGGTTGGCTCATTCGCCGAGGCAACGGTTGGCTCAGCGCAACGAAACCACTTATAGCTGTAGGTGGGTGCCGCAATCCAGCTGGTGAGATCTACTGCGAATTTAGTATTCAGAGTGGCGGTAGCGGCTGAGGTGAATTTGATAGTTCCGCCGGTGCCGGTAACCGTAAGCGTTGACTGTGGCGCCGGAGTTACAGCTGTTTGGGTGCTAGCGGAATAACTGGTTACTCCAGGGCTTGGGTTTACCGAGTTAGTGGCGGTTACGGCTGCCACCAAGAACTTAGACTTCAAAGCGCCGGACACTGTAAGAATCTGAGCGGTTGCCCCCGTGATAGCAGTGCACCCAGAAGGTATTGTCAACGACGCTGCAGCCACCAAGTTAGTACATGAAAACCATTGGTTTGAGTAGCTGGCTTCGGGGTTCGCGTCCCATGAACCAGCGGTCAGGCTCACGGTTGAACCCACACGTAACTCGCTAGGCGGGTCAATAGTGGTCGGGGTAGAAACCGTAGGTTCACTCTGAGGCGGTTCGGCCGCGGCGGCTGGGAGGCTAGCCACCGGAAATTGGCCTAAAAATAGGGCAAGTAGAGCGAGTAGAGCAGTGAAATACCGCTGGGCAACTCGCATCGTTCCCCCAAACATTTAAAACAGGGTTTTAAGTCTAACCCGCGTGGCTAGCCAGTAAAAACCCCAAAAAATAGCCATGCACTGTGGTTGACTTAGCAGGTGAATGAGATCTTTTCTTCCCTGATTGGCATCGCCGTTTTTGGCTTTGTAACCTCAGTGACCCCCGGCCCAAACAACACTTACCTACTCACCAGCGGGATGAACTTCGGCACCCGCAGATCTCTCACCTACATCAACGGAATCATGGTCGGGCTGGTTTTGATGTTCTCTGCCATCTATCTTGGCGTTGGTGCGCTGTTCGACGCCTACCCCCAAATACAGGAATGGCTCAAATACGTCGGTTTCGCTTACATTCTCTACATGGCCTACGGCATCATTTCGTCGTCTTTCGCTAGCAAGCATGAGGAAATTCGACAGGTCGGGTTTTTTCGGGCAACCCTATTTCAGCTGGTCAACCCAAAAGCCTGGATTGTGGTGATGTCGGTGGTCGCCGCTTATCTTCCGGAGCAACCAACTTTGCCCCAGGTCGCCTGGACTCTGGCCGTGTTTTTGATTGCCACCTACCCTGGTGCCGTGATTTGGGCAGCTTTCGGTGAGGCCATGTCTGGTTTGCTGTCAAAAACCACTCCGCGACGGATTTTCAACATCACAGCCGCCGTTTTATTGGTCGCTTCGATGGTTCCAGTGCTCTTTTTATAAGGATTTCAAGGCCGATTTAGGGTTTTCGAAAACTTTATAAAATTTTTATCGCGACACACCGAGTACTTGCGAAATGCTTAATTTTGCTGACGTAGTATCGCTCTACAACTAAATAGATCTGCAACTAGGGGACGCCAGTGAAAGTCTGACGTGAACCTGAAAAAGGTTCTCCAACGATAGACCTGGTGCCGATCTGAAAAATCACTTTCGCGGTTCGCGAAGGGTGCGGTTTCGGTGTCTCTAGATTTGATAGAATTGTAGAGATATTGGTAGCGGCAACTCCTTCTAAAACCGCTAAGGCCCTTTTAGAAATGAGTAACAAATGAGTGCTGCAGTTGCAACCGTTTACACCCTGCCAGCTTGCGTTCAGTGCGACAGCACCAAGCGCGTACTGACCCGCGAAAACATTGAGTTCAACGTTGTTGACCTAAGCCAGGACCCTCAAGCTCTTGAGATGATTCAGGCCCTCGGTTACACCGCTGCACCAGTTGTTATCGCCGGTGAGGATCACTGGTCGGGCTTCAAAATGGACAAAATTCTAGCCCTCAAGAACTAGTAATTTAACGCGGTGTGAAGTGTTCGATATCGTTTACTTCTCGAGTGCCTCAGAAAACACCAAACGCTTCGTTGAAAAGCTTGGAATAAAAGCAAGTCGTATCCCGCTTTTTACTAAGGAAGTCGAAGACTTTGAGGTTAAAAGTGACAGCATCCTGGTGGTTCCCACCTATGGTGGCGGAGAAGACAAAAGAGCAGTACCAATTCAAGTTATCAAGTTTCTAAATAACCCTAAAAATCGGAACCACATCGCCGGCGTAATTGCCTTAGGTAACACCAATTTCGGTGAAACCTACTGCATCGCCGGCGACATAATCTCCGAGAAGTTACAAGTCCCGCTTCTCTACCGAGTAGAGATCCTGGGAACCCCAGACGATGTTTTTGAAGTAAAAGAGAGAATCCAAAAATTATGGAACGCACGACAGAGCTAGCTCCAAACGAGGTCATTTCCCGTTTCGACAACGGTGAGCTTGAGAACGCCCTCAGCTACCACGAGCTAAACGCCATGATCAACCTGTGGAATGCCGAAGGCAAGATGCAGCTTGAAAAAGACAAGATGGCTGTGCACAAGTACTTCCTCGACCACGTCAACCTGAACACCGTGTTCTTCCACAGCCTTCGCGAGCGCCTCGACTACCTGGTTGAGCACGAATACTACGAGCCAGAAATCTTGGCCAAGTACAGCTTTGAATTCCTCGAGAAAATCAACGACTTTGCTTACTCAAAGAAGTTCCGCTTCGAAACCTTCCTAGGCGCCTTCAAGTTCTACACCTCTTACACCCTCAAAACTTTCGACGGAACCCGTTACCTGGAGCGTTTCGAAGACCGCGTGGTTATGGTTGCTATCGCACTAGCCGACGGCGACGAAACCTTCGCCATCCACCTGGTTGAGGAAATGATCTCCGGTCGTTTCCAGCCGGCCACCCCAACTTTCCTAAACTGCGGTAAGAAGCAGCGCGGCGAGCTAGTTTCCTGCTTCCTCCTTCGTATCGAAGACAACATGGAGTCAATCTCCCGCTCAATCAACTCTTCGCTTCAGCTTTCAAAGCGCGGTGGCGGTGTTGCCCTTAGCCTCTCGAACATCCGTGAGTCTGGCGCACCAATCAAGAAGATCGAAGGTCAGTCGTCTGGAATCATCCCGGTGATGAAGCTTCTAGAAGACTCCTTCTCCTACGCGAACCAGCTTGGCGCACGCCAGGGTGCCGGTGCCGTTTACCTAAATGCTCACCACCCAGACATCCTAAAATTCCTAGACACCAAGCGCGAGAACGCCGACGAGAAGATTCGTATCAAGTCGCTTTCTATCGGTGTGGTTGTTCCAGACATCACTCTTGAACTTGCCCGTGAGAACGAAGACATGTACCTCTTCTCCCCTTACGACGTTGAGAACGTCTACGGCATTCCGTTCGGCGACATCTCGGTTACCGAGAAGTACCAGGAAATGGTCGACGACCCTCGCATCAAGAAGACCAAGATCAAGGCTCGTGTTTTGTTCGAGCGCATCGCGGAACTACAGTTTGAGTCCGGCTACCCGTACATCATGTACGAGGACACCGTCAACAACGCGAACCCAATCAAGGGCCGCATCAACATGTCGAACCTCTGCTCTGAGATCCTTCAGGTGAACACCCCAACCACCTACAACGAAGACCTCAGTTACAACGTAATCGGTAAAGACATCAGCTGTAACCTGGGCTCGCTAAACATCGCCAAGGCAATGGACGGCGGAAACCTAGCCGACACCGTTGAAACTTCGATCCGTGCGCTAACCGCAGTTTCTGAAATGTCCGACATCCAGTCGGTTCGTTCAATCGCCGACGGTAACGCCCGTACTCACGCCATCGGCCTTGGCCAGATGAACCTCCACGGCTACCTAGCCCGCGAGCACATCCACTACGGTTCTGAAGTTGCACTCGACTTCACCAACATCTACTTCTACACCGTGGTTTACCACGCCATTCGCGCCAGCAACCTGCTCGCTACCGAGAAGAAGTCTTCGTTCGACGGCTTCGAAGACTCGAAATACGCCAGCGGCGAGTTCTTCAATAAGTACACCGACCAGGTTTGGGCTCCAAAGACTGAGAAGACTGCAGACCTATTCAAAAAGGCCGGCATCGCTATCCCAACCCAGGACGACTGGAAGAAGCTAGCCAAGTTGGTTATGAAGAACGGTATGTACAACCAGAACCTTCAGGCTGTTCCTCCAACTGGTTCGATCAGCTACATCAACAACTCAACCTCGTCGATCCACCCAGTGGCTTCGAAGATCGAAATCCGTAAGGAAGGAAAGCTCGGTCGTGTTTATTACCCAGCCCCATACCTTTCAGACGAGACCAACGAGTACTACGAAGATGCCTACGAGATTGGCCCAGACAAGATCATCGACACCTATGCCGAGGCAACTCAGCACGTCGACCAGGGTCTTTCGCTAACCCTGTTCTTCAAGGACACCGCCACCACTCGCGATGTGAACCGTGCCCAGATTTATGCATGGCGCAAGGGCATCAAGACCATTTACTATATCCGTATCCGCCAACTAGCACTTGCCGGCACCGAAGTTGACGCCTGCGTCAGCTGCATGCTCTAAACCCAACCCGACAGAAAGATTCCGACATGAACACGAAGCTCGCCATCACTCGTCCGGTTAACTGGAACAAGATCGAAGATCCAATCGACCTAGACGTGTGGAACCGCCTCACCTCCAACTTTTGGCTGCCTGAGAAGGTGCCACTAAGCAACGACATCCAGTCTTGGGAAACCCTAAAGCGCAACGAAAAGCTGCTAACCATGCGCGTTTTCACCGGGCTAACCCTCCTCGACACCATCCAGGGAACCGTTGGCGCCGCAGCACTACTGCCAGACGCCATCACCCCTCACGAAGAGGCTGTAATCACCAACATCGCGTTCATGGAGAGCGTTCACGCCAAGAGCTACTCGAGCGTGTTCTCAACCCTGTGTTCAACCGATGACATCGAGCAGGCTTTCCGCTGGTCGGAAGAGAATCCTTACCTTCAGAAGAAGGCCGACATCGTGCTCGGCTACTACCGAGGAGACGACCCCCTCAAGCGCAAGGTGGCTTCAACCCTTCTGGAAAGCTTCCTGTTCTACTCAGGTTTCTACCTACCGATGTACTGGTCATCACGAGCCAAGCTCACCAACACTGCCGACCTAATTCGTCTGATCATCCGCGACGAAGCCATCCACGGTTACTACATCGGCTACAAGTTCCAGCAGTCTTTCAACCTCGAAAGCGCAGAACGCAAGCAAGAGATCAAGAGCTACGCTTACGAACTTCTTCTTGAACTCTACGAAAACGAAGTTAAGTACACCGCCGATCTCTACGACGAACTGGGCCTAACCTCAGACGTCAAGAAGTTCCTTCACTACAACGCCAACAAAGCCCTAATGAACCTTGGTTTCGAAGCACTGTTCCCGAAGGACGACTGCGATGTAAACCCTGCCATCCTCTCAGCGCTATCACCTAACGCCGACGAGAACCACGACTTCTTCTCAGGATCTGGTTCGAGCTACGTTATGGGCAAGCACGAGTCGACCACGGACGACGACTGGGACTTCTAGTACAAGTTCTTCAAAGAGCCCTGCAGGGAAACCTGTGGGGCTCTTTGCTACACACTGCCGGAACAGAGCCGGTCTTGGGGTTCCGCATCCGCTAGTTCGAAGCGCAGGCAAGCCATAATGGTCTCAAGTAACCTGTTTGCGGAATTTAGTGGCCACAGCAACAAATCGCTTAGGAGATTCACAATGGATATCAATCGCGTTCGCCCAGAACTGAGAAAAGCCGTCGCTTCGTTCCCAAAACTCCCCCTTGAGAGCAACTTCGGAAGGAAAGTGACCAGATTTCTGCTGCCACTGCTTTTGCCTCGAGCGAAGGCCCCAGAGGGCGTTTCAATCACCTGGCTAAAAACTGCAAGTGGGCAAAGACTCAGAGTCTTCAAACCGGTCTCGACTAGACCTAAGGGAGCAATGCTCTACATCCACGGCGGTGGCATGATCATCGGGTCGCCAGAGATAGACGACGCTTTACTCTCGCGAATTGCGACAGAGCTCAACATCGTCATTGTTTCACCGGATTACCGTCTCGCACCCGAGAATCCATACCCAGCTGCAATCGATGACTGCAATGAAGCGTGGCACTGGCTGCTATCAAATGCGGCCAAATACGACATCGACATCAAGCGAATGGCAATCGGTGGCGAAAGCGCCGGAGGAGGGCTGGCTGCCGGGTCTGTGCTTCGAATTCACGACGAAGGGGGAACTCAGCCGATTGCTCAGTGGTTGTTCTGCCCGATGCTCGACGATAGAACAGCGCTCGACCGCTCACTAGATGACGACGACCACTTTGTCTGGAACAACAAGCTAAACCTCGCCGGCTGGAGCAGCTATCTTGGCTCTCAGATTGGCACAGATGAAGTCTCTGCCTATGCGGCTCCCTCGCGAAGAGAAGACCTCAAGGGGCTTCCCGCGGCATGGATGGGCGTTGGCGACATCGAGTTGTTCTATCAAGAAGATCGAAAATACGCCGAAAGGTTGAAGGCTGCCGGGGTCCCCTGCGAGCTAGACGTTGTTTCTGGTGGTCCTCACAGTTTCCAAGGGGTGGCCCCGGATGCTCAGATTTCGAAGGAGTACCTAGCCAGGTCAATTGGCTGGCTCGCAAAGGCTCTCGCTGCCTAGCCCCGAAACGAAGAAAATCCCGGTCCTCGTGAGAAGGAACCGGGATTTCGTGCACCCCCTCGGACTTGAACCGAGAACCCACTGATTAAGAGTCAGTTGCTCTGCCGATTGAGCTAGAGGTGCTAGTTGTTTTTGGCAACGAGTTCCAACATTACCAAAGGATGTTTGACTAGGCAAACGCTAGGCTATTGCTATGAGTGACGTTCGTTTAGACAGTGGAGTCAAGGCTCCTGCATTTACCCTTCCAAACCAGAACAATGAGGCCGTTTCGTTGGCTTCTTTGGCTGGTAAAAAAGTGATTGTTTACTTTTACCCAGCAGCTGCCACTCCTGGATGCACCAAGGAGGCCTGCGACTTCGAGGAGTCTCTGAATGTGTTTACCGCCGCTGGCTATGCTGTGGTTGGGATTTCGCCGGATAAGCCCGCGAAACTGTTGAAGTTTGTGAAGGATCAGGCTTTGCGATTTGATCTGCTGTCTGATGAGGATCTCTCGGTGCACAAGGCTTACGGAGCATACGGACTCAAGAAAATGTATGGTCGCGAATACGAAGGTGTTCTTCGTTCAACTTTTGTGGTGGATGAAAAAGGCGTCGTTCAGTTGGCGCTATACAACGTGAAGGCAACCGGTCACGTGGATATGCTAAAGAAGCTAATTGGTCTTTAGTAGTTATTTGGCTTCAAAAGCCTCGGTGCAACCGCGAGTAAATTCTGACGCGGAGAAGCCTTCAACTGTTGCCGCTCCCTCAGCGATCTTCGAATACTCGTCGCAGAAGGTTGCGGGGTTAGTGATGTTTAGGGTTTCGAGCTGATCGGCGGGGATGGCGTTGGCAAACAACTTACCGGCTTCATATGAAGCTGACGACACTGCGGATTCTTGGATGAAGCTGCAACCGGTGAGGCTTAGAGCAAGAGTTGATAAAGCCAGTGCGCCGATGATTTTCTTCAATTGTTCTCCTGCTCGTTTGGTGTTTACTCTTCTTCGAAAAGTCTAGCCACCGGTTTGGAAAAAAGAAGAAGCGCTGTGACGCCCGAAACCGCGAAGATCGTGATTCCAAGCCACAGAATGCCGCTCTGGCCTTCGACTGAACCCCAACCGAGTGTGATTTGAAGAAACTGCCAGAAAATAAGTGCGGATCTCCCCCAGCGCTTTCGATCGTAAAAGGCTTTTGTTGCAGCTGCCAGGAAGGCTGTCGTGCCAGCCATGAGGACGACTATCGAGAGGAGCACTAAGAAGTCTCTTGCCTGATTGGTGACAAGGCCGTAAGAAAAGTAGAGGGTTACGGCGGCGGCCGTTACAACTTCGATGGAGGCTAAGGCTAGAGCGAACTGGAAAGGCTTATTGCTCGGCATGCGCTCGTCCTAAGAAATTGGGTCTTGATAAGTGGGTGGTTCTGTGAAACGATTTAGAGAGGAAACAAAGGTTTCAAATCTCTTATCAAGAGTAAAACACCCTTCAGTTTCTACCCACTAAAAGCCTTAGTTACTTTGGTTTTTTGTTTTTATTTTTAGTTCTAGATAAAGGAATAACCGCATGGATATGCACTGGCAAGATGAAGCTAAATGTCTCACCGAAGACCCTGAGCTATTCTTCCCGGTTGGCAACACCGGGCCAGCGGTTGACCAAATCGACCAGGCCAAAGCCATCTGTCGCGAATGCGCTGTTTCCACCAGCTGCCTTGAGTACTCGATCAAAGAGAACCAGGACACCGGCATTTGGGGTGGGCTTTCCGAAGACGAGCGTAAGTCGCTAAAGCGCAAGTATGCTCGTGCTCGCCGCGCTAGCTGAGCGGTAATTCAACTACCACTCTGGTGCCGCCCTCTTTTGGCGAAAACCAGTTGATACTCCCCCGAAGTTCGCCCTCGATGAGCGATTTCACAATACTCGTGCCAAGGCCTTCCTGAAGTTTTTTGTCCGGTAGGCCTTTGCCATTGTCGGAGATAGTCACTGTTAGTTTTTTTCCTTTGCGCTCGGCGCTAACATGCACCACACCGGAAGCGTTTGCCAATCCGTGCTGAACCGCGTTGGTGACGATTTCAGTGATTGCCATGGCTAGGCTGGTTGCCTTCTCACTCGGCAATTGACCAAATTTACCGTCGATGATTGTTTTCACGCTGGTGCCGGAGGTTGCTGCAACCTCTGACGTCAGTTTGAGCACCCGATCGAAAACCTCATCAAAGTTAACTTCTTGGCTGAGGCCGGTGGACAGGGTGTCGTGAACGAGCGCAATAGCCGCCACGCGACGCATGGCCTGGTCTAGAGCGTCTTTGGCTTCGTCACTATCGGTTCTCCTCGCTTGGATGCGTAGCAGGCTGGCAACGGTTTGCAGGTTGTTCTTCACGCGGTGATGAATCTCGCGAATTGTGGCGTCTTTGGTAATTAGTTCACGCTCTTGCCGCCTCAGTTCTGAAACATCGCGGCACATGATGATTGCACCGGTTCGCTCGTTATTGCTCTTGAGTGGCACGGCTCGAAGGCTCAGGGTCATGGTCGGTCCTTGGGCATCTGCTCGCCAGGGAGCTCGGCCGTTTACCACTACTGCGAGGTCCTCATCAGAACGAAGCTTTTTCCCGAACGCCTTTTCCATGGCTAGTTGTAGATTCTGACCAACCAACTCACCGGCAATTCCAAAGCGATTGAATGCGCTTAGTGCATTTGGGCTGGCAAAAGTAACGGTGTCGGTTTCATCAAGGATTAGGAGCCCGTCGTTGGCTCGAGGTGCGCCTCGCTTGGAACCGGTGGCGTTCTGAAAATCGGGATAGCTTCCCTCTTCGATCATTTCCAAGAGTTCGTTGCCCACATTGCGGAAGTTGATTCGTTGCTTGGTGGGGTCGCGCACTTCGCTGAGGTTGGTGTGAACGGTGACCACGGCGATTGGGTCTGAGAACAAGTTCTGGTTCGCCTTGAGACGCCTGCGCACCGGGACAGCGCGAATTCGCATCGATATTCCGTCGTAGTTGTCGGGCACTGGAAGGTCTTGGTGAGTTCCTGATGTGAATGCCTTCGAAACTTGCTTGGCCCAAAGTTTTGCTGGCGGCTCGCCAGTGATGTCGCGGTAGAAGAGGGTTCCTGCGCTAGAAGGTCTTGAATGAGCGGCGGCAATGAAGTCTTTTTCGTCCTTTGATTGAACCCACAGCACCAAATCACAATTGACGAGGTCGGCTACCAGCTGCCAGTCGCCGACTAGCAGATTCAGCCACTCAACATCACTGTTGGGTAGCTTCCCGCGTTTTGAAATCAACTGGTTTAGGGTGGACACTCTAAAAGTTTATGGCTGAGAAGGGCAATCGCATTCCTTGCGGGCGAATTCCTTCGGGCCAGCGCAAGTGGCAAGTGTTCACTCTCGGCCAATTCGAAGCCTGGTTGGTCATCTGGAATGGTGGCGAACACAGACTGTTTGGTGAGAGTTTTCAGAGCCGAGACGATAGCTGGTCTCTGGGCTGAGCGATTAAGTATGATCAGTTGCTTCGGTTGCAATTCTTGTAATTCGGTAAAAAGGTTTAGGTGGCGAGAGAGTGATAGCGAGGATTCGTTGAGGACGTTTAGAACGTAGTCGCTCTTGGCCAGGGCGCATCTCGTGGCAGTGTTTCGTTCGGTGGGGTGAGCGGCAGTTACAAGATTTTGTTCCAAAGGTGAAGCTACGTCGATGAGAACTAGGTCGAATTCGTTTCTTGCTACGTTCAATAGTTGGGAAACAGTTTCTTCAGATACTTCTGGCCATCGGCGAGGTGATGGCAGCCCAGTGAGAACTCGAAAAGTTGCTTTTCGATGCTTCACCTGAATAGTCAGGCGGTTTAGCTGCTCGAGATCAAATCTTCCCTGTCGGATAAGCCTGGCGCTCCCGGCTAGGGCGGCCGAAGGTTCTTGAATCCCTAGCCGGTGAGCTAATGATGGCGAATGAGTGTCTAGGTCTACCAGCAGCACCCTCTTACCCAGCTCAGCAAACTCGTAGGCGAGGTTGAGAGCCAGTGAACTCTTACCGGTCGACCCGGTTGGACCAAACACCGTGAGAACCTGGCACGCGTTTGCCGCAATCGTAGGAGTCTTGACGCGGCTACGAATCAGCGTAGTCGTCAATTGAAATCACTCAGGGTCTCTTGGAGGATTAGGGAAATCCTGTGATTGGAGTCGGTGGCCAACAATAACGGTTCTAGGTAATCGGGATTAATGCGTAATTCAACAGACGTAGTTGCCTGGGCCAACGCCGTGTTGCTTTCGATGGCCACCACAATTGCTCCGAACACCACGGGTTCGGGAGCACTCACCTGCATTGTGTTCAGAGCCGTTGACCAGACATCTACTCGGTCGCCAACGCCGATAGCCTTTGAGATTTGCGGAAGGCCGTTGATGCGAAAAGGTACTCGAGGATCTACCTGATCGGCGATTGCCGACTTAGGAATAAGTTCGCCCTCCTTGATGGAGGTATTTGCGATGTATCCACTCTGGAAACTAGTTAGGTAACTATCAATGAAGCTGCCCAGAGGCAAAACGGTTTCCTCCACGGAAAGTTCGGAAATCTCATCGCCCGCTGCGATGCTGATTGAAGCGACCAACACCTTTTGCTGTTTGGCAGGAAAACTGAGGCTCAGTCCGGCAATAACCACCGAAGCCAAGAGGGCGGAAAAAGAGACAATCGGCAACAGGTATCGAAGCCCGACGCGCTTTAGCTTGAGGTCCACTAGTTGTCGCCCGCATGTACCTCGAGCCAGGCCAGGCGTTCAATGGCGACGGCTAAAACCTCATCAGTTGCCTCAAACAGAATCAGCGATGCCAGCACCTGGAGCACCCTGCCTCGGCGAACCTGTTGCCCATCGCCAGAGAGTGAGTAACGAACAAACCGACCGATCAGGCTTTCAGAAAGTAGCGCTAAATCGTCTTGGGAATCAATGTTTGGGGCTGGTTTTTCGTTGAAGGTGAGTTTTGCCACACCTAACGTGCGATGCGGCTGGAACCGCCAAATGGCTTTACCGGAAACCAATCCGGCAACGAAGTTACTCCCCAGAATCGGTCGTTCCAGCGTAAGCCGGTGACCGGCGATTGAGGCTGAGAGTCGCTCCAAGCCAAACCGTTGAGGTTGTTGGCCACTGATCAACTCGGCTTCGAATTGGGTTTCTAGGTCTTCAAAAAGTTTGTCGAGATTCATAAATCGATTATTTGAGAAATTGACCGACTGCAAGAAAGTTATCCACAAGAAGCGGCAAGGTGCATAGACGACCCAACCCATCCGCCCTAGCGTTTGAGAAAAAGAAAGGTAGCTAGGCATGGAAACAGGTACCAAAGAATCAGCAGGGAGGAAAATCGAACCTACAGACGCCGCTCGAGAACTTGAATTTATCGCGCCGGCAATCATTGAGGTTATCGAAGGCGCAAGGAGCGTGACTCAACTCGGTGGGCTAATCAACGAAGATGTGTATCAAATGCTCCGCAGAAGGGCAATTGAACAGGCGTCCCTTCGAAGAGAGCGCGGGCAGAGTGCCGCAGAGTTTCCAAGAGTCACCGTCACCGACATCCACCAGGAATCAAGCAGACCCGGCCTAATTGACTCAATCGTCTTACTGCGAATCCGAAACAGAACACGAGCAATGACGGTTCGGCTGGAACATCGGGTCGGTCGCTGGTTAGCGACGGCGATCACCGTGCTTTAGCTTTTGAAGAAACTGCTACCCGGAGTGTGTCCGCCCTTGTTGTTTTTGTTCTCCTTGGGAGCTTCAACAACCTCTGGGGTTCCCTCTTCGCTAGGCGCGCTATAGGTTAGTTCCTCAGGTTCTGGCTCAGGTGCCTGGGCAACCTGAACTTCAAGATTGAACATGTACATGATGGTCTCTTCACGAATTGCACCAGTCATCTGCTGGAACATTACGTAACCCTCGCGCTGGTATTCAACCAGAGGGTCTCGCTGAGCCATTGCTCGAAGGCCGATACCTTCCTTGAGGTAATCCATTTCGTAAAGGTGTTCTCGCCACTTGCGATCCACCACGGAAAGAACCACACGACGTTCTAGTTCTCGCATGCTTTCGGCACCGATGCTTTCAGAGCGCTTGATGTAGGCAACTCTCGCGTCGCTCACTAATTCGGCAACCAAGAACTTCTTGGTTAACCTAGCTCGTGTTCCAGCCTCTGCTAGGACCTCGGAGATTTCAAGCCCAACCGGATAGATAGCCTTCAAGTCTTTCCAAAGAGCTTCTAGATCCCAATCGCTAGTAGCTTCCCCAGCGTGCTGATTGACAACGGTTTCAATAACCGATTCTAGGAAGTCGTCGATACGGCCGGTGATGTCTTCACCCTCAAGAATCTGGCGACGGTCGTTGTAAATTGCATCGCGCTGACGCGACATAACGTCGTCATACTTCAAAACGTTCTTGCGAATTTCCGCGTTACGGCCTTCAAGCTGAGATTGTGCGCTGGCGATGGCTCTGGAAACCAACTTGGATTCAATGGCCGTATCGTCTGGAATGTCGCTTCGGTTCATCATGGCGGCGGCGGCGCCGGAGTTGAATGCACGCATCAAATCATCGGTGAGCGACAGGTAGAACCTAGATTCACCGGGGTCGCCCTGGCGACCGGCGCGTCCGCGAAGCTGGTTGTCGATGCGGCGAGATTCGTGGCGCTCTGTTCCAAGAACGTATAGGCCACCTACTGCAACGACATCTTCCGCTTCCTTGGCAACGGTGTCCTTGATCTCGGCGAAGGTTTTGTCCCAGGCCTTTTGATATTCTTCAACGTTCGTGTCTGGGTCTAGGTTTTTGGCTGCGAGCGCCTCAACGGTTAGGAATTCGGCGTTTCCACCGAGCATGATGTCGGTGCCTCGACCGGCCATGTTGGTAGCAACGGTCACGGCACCGAGACGACCCGCCTGAGCCACGATGTGGGCTTCTCGAGCATGGTTTTTAGCATTCAATACTTCGTGGCGAACGCCGCGTTTAGCCAAAAGCTTCGATAAATATTCGCTCTTCTCAACCGAGTTAGTTCCAATCAAAACAGGCTGTTTGGTTTCGTGGCGAGCAGCGATATCTTCAACCACCTGAGCGAATTTGACTTCCTCATTCTTGTAAATCAAATCGGCTTGGTCGATGCGAATCATCGGACGGTTGGTTGGAATTGCGATGACTCCGAGTTTGTAGGTTGCCATAAACTCGCCGGCTTCGGTTTCTGCAGTGCCGGTCATGCCGGCCAGCTTTCCATAACTTCTGAAGTAGTTCTGAAGCGTGATCGTAGCCAGAGTTTGGTTCTCGGCTTTAACCTCGACACCCTCCTTGGCCTCTACTGCCTGGTGCATTCCCTCGCTGTAACGACGACCGGCCAGCATACGCCCGGTGTGTTCGTCTACGATCAGCACCTCTCCGTTCATTACAACGTAGTCTTTGTCTCTTTTGAACAGTGCTTTCGCGCGAATGGCGTTATTCAGAAAGGAGATCAGAGGGGTGTTTGCAGATTCGTAGAGGTTATCGATACCGAGGTAGTCCTCGACTTTTTCAATACCCGACTCTAGAATTCCAACGGTTCGCTTCTTCTCGTCAACCTCGTAGTCGATGATTGGCTCAAGCTTTTCGGCAATTTTTGCGAATTCGTTGAACCAGCGATTTACGTCACCCGATGCCGGACCAGAGATGATTAGCGGGGTGCGGGCTTCATCGATAAGAATCGAGTCAACCTCGTCGATTATGGCGTAGTAGTGACCACGTTGAACCAATTCCGCCTGGCTGTGAGCCATGTTGTCGCGAAGGAAGTCGAAGCCGAATTCGTTATTGGTTCCGTAGGTAATGTCGGCCTGGTACTGCTCGCGACGAACCTGAGGGTCTTGATTCGAGATGATGCAGCCGGTGGTCATTCCAAGTGCACGGAAGACGCGTCCCATCAGTTCACTCTGGTACCCGGCTAGGAAGTCGTTCACGGTGACCACGTGCACGCCACGACCTGCAATGGCGTTCAAGTAGGCCGGAAGCGTGGCTACCAAGGTCTTTCCTTCACCGGTTCGCATTTCAGCGATGTTTCCGAGGTGCAAAGCGGCACCACCCATGATTTGGACATCGAAGTGACGCATTCCGAGGGTTCTGGACGCTGCTTCTCGAACCGCAGCGAAAGCTTCCGGCAGTAGGTCGTCGAGTGATTCGCCAGCCGAGAATCTAGCGCGAAGTTCCTCGGTTTCTCCGCGAAGTTCTTCGTCGGTCAACAGTTTGAAGTCTTCCTCGAGGGCGTTTACCGCAACTACATAATTTCGTAGTTTGCCAAGAATTCGGCCTTCTCCAGCGCGAAGCAACTTATTGATTAACGATGCCAAAACGACTCCAAGTCTTCAGGGACAATCCTTCTACAATCTTACCCTTGGAGGCCTTTTTGGTTACCGCTCTCTAGACCAGCGCGATGATGCCGTAATTCCAACCTTTACGACGGTAGGCGACACTTGGTTTGCCGTTCTCTGCATCTAAAAACAGATAGAAATCGTGGCCAAGCAGCTCCATGTTGGTAATTGCGTCATCGGCAGTCATTTTTTCAGCGTGGAACTCTTTTCTTCGGATAACCACCGGAGACGAACCGAAGTCTTTTATTTCTTCGGCAGGTTCGCCAGGGTGCAGGAGGCTGAGATCGGCGGGAGTGATGTCAAGCGAGGAGAATTCGGTTGCGGTGAGTTCAGCCGTGCCTGGAGAACCGTGATGACCGTGGTGTGGCTTTCTGCGATCGTTAGCACGACGCAGGCGCTCGGTGAGCTTTCCCCAGGCCATGTCGAAGGCGGAGAACTTGTCTTGCGCGTGTGCCTCGGCTCGGATAATCTGCCCGGTCGCGAACACAGTGAGCTCGACCTGGTCTTCCGGGCCGGAGTTGCGGGAATGATCGTGACGAGTGACCTTGATCGCCAACTCTTGAACTCGATGCAGGAGATGTTCTACTTTTTCGGCCCGCTCGGAGACATAATCTCGGAATCGATCTGAGACGGTTAGATTATTTGCGGAAATGTTTAGTTCCATGATGTTCCTCCATCGTCAGGCGACTTTGCCTGTGTAGTCAAAATACACCCTTTCGATTCGGTTTCGGCAAAAGTTAGAAAACCAATCACTTTATGACCGGAGTTTTCTAAAGTTTTCGACGCTGTTTTCAGAGTTGAGCCCGTTGTGATGACGTCGTCGATGAGGATTACCCTCTCACATCCGACTTTTGCCATCATCGAATTCAACTGGTTCTCGGCTCTCTGCCCAGGGCTCAGGCGGCTTTGATCCTTGGTTTGTCGGGTTCTAGCCAGAAGGTTTTGGTAGCTGATTCCATTTAGCGAGCGGCAGAGTTCTCTGGCAATAATCTCGGCCGGGTTAAACCCGCGTTCTCGAAGTGATAGAGCGTTGCTAGGGACGGGCACCAAACAGGTCGGTGGCTCATCGAAACAGGTGAGAAGCGGCTTCATCCGTTCGGCCAAAAAGGCGCCGAGCGAACTTTCACCGAGTTCCTTGAACGACCGAAGAAGTTGTTTCGCCTGGTCGGTGTAGGAGCTGGCCGAAAATCCGACCAATCCGTCGCGAAAGACCAATCTAGGGTCTAACCCGCATTCTCCAGAGCAATCGTTGCAAATCCTGGCGCTCAGTTTGCTGCAAAAAAGACAGCAGCTCGGCAGGAGTAGGTCGAAAAGTGAGGCCATTGCACAATCATCACGAAAACTACTTGCGGTTAGAACCCTTTAGCTAGTTCTGGGGACAACTACTGCCCGGCCATTTTGATTGCCCGCACCTTGGTTAGGGCAACATCCCAACCAAAAGTTTTAGAAACGTTGAGATTGCCAAACTTGTCAAGATAGAAGTGATTTCCGCCGCTTGAACTGGCTACCGAAACCCCTTCCGCCGTTGCGCGACCGGCGGTTGATGCGCCTCCGACAAGCACTGTCAGCATCGACTGAGCGCCGTCTTTACTTTTCACTAGACCTGCGAGGTTAACCCGATCCACCCAGCTGATCGCCTGGGTCGAGTTGCCGAACTGAGTGAGCTTGAGCGGTTCGCCTAAGCCCAAAACCTCCCTGTTTTTGTCTCGAATCACAGGGAAAATGTCAACTGTCGAGCCGTCAGAGTAATCATGCAAAACGGCTAGGCGGGAACCTTCGGGGCTCATTACAATCTCGCGAATGGTTGATCTGAACCCGTACGGATTTGGAAGCCTGACCGTCCCCCCGGCTTTATCAATTACGAGAATTTCGGAACCTAGGCGAGCTGTTGCTGTCCAAACCTGATCATAGGGATCAATGGTTGGGTTTAGAAGACTCTCCCTAGAGTCGACAATTTTATTGTTTCCGCCCAAAAGATCTAGTTCGAAAGCGTGCACGGCATTACCGGCCAGTAAAACCAGGAAAGATTCGTCACGGGAGAGCGCAAATCCGCTTGCGTCGAGTTCCCGAACCGGGGCTTGGGTGTCCTTAATGGCGAACGTGCTACTTCCCGAGACGCGATAAAGCCCGTTGGCTGTAAGCACCGCCGGCAGGTTTGAGGGAACGTCGGAAACGCCGGAAGCTCCCGAAGCTATCTCCTGAACCGTTCGTTCAATTGAGATAGTCACGCCGACGATCCCTGAAACCTCACTGAGAGTCGCCAAAATCTGAGAACGCAGAAAAGGTCTTGTTCTCAATGGGACCTTGAGGGCTGTCGAGTTCAAGTCAACTAAGGCATTTCCATTCGTGACCGTGACCGAGTTGATGTTTAGTTTGGTTCCTTTTGGAACAATCTGCTGCACCGCCGGCTCTAACCAGGCACTCGGGCCGTCGAGTAGGGCGTTGATAACTTTGGTGGCGATAGCCGCCTTGGTTGGAAACCAGCGAACTTCTGGCACCAGGTAGGTTAGCGACTTATCCCAAAAGTAGACAGAGACCGGCTGGAATAGCAGGCCGAAATTTGGGCGGAGGAGAATCGTTAGGTTTGGGGCGGAGGAGATTCGCCACTTGCCAAAAACCTGAAGCAGGCGGAACTCGATGACACGAGTGGAGCCGGGACTCGAGACGTATGTGCCGTCTTCAAGAATCAGCGCATCAAAAGGGACTTCCATTCGAATTTTGGTTCCACTGTTTGAAACAATTCTGGCTTCACCTCTTTGGATAAGAGTTTCAGCTGAGGGATTCCACTTGGCAGCGTATGAGGCGGTGAGGTACTCCCTGGCCACCGCGTAGTCTTCCTGGGGTCCGTTTCCAGCGTATAAAAACCCGCTGATAATCTGCTCCTGCGTGGCGTCCAAAGACGGGCCAGACGGCGAGTAGTAAAGAGTTTCAATCGATCCACCGGTTTGTATTTCAGGCCCGATTTGGTTTCCTGGGATTGAAGGGAGTGTGGCACACGACGATAAAACCAGAGCGGTCGAAAAAATTGACAGTAGCCGGAGGACCCGATTTATCAAATCCTGCTCCTCTGGCTCAAGGTTTCTCCAAGAGGCAACGGCGACTCGGTGAAAATTCCGCCGATTCTTCTAGGCAGAGTGAGTCGGAAAGTGGTGCCCTGATTTGGTTTAGAAGTGACCTGCAACCAGCCCTGATGCAAGTGAGTGTCTTCCAGAGAGATAGCGAGCCCCAGGCCAGTGCCGCCGGTGGTTCGCATTCTCGAAGGGTCACCTCGCCAGAATCGGTCGAACACTCGATCCATCTGGGAACGACTCATCCCAACGCCGAGGTCCTTGATGGTTACCGCGACCGCCGTCTTGGATCTTCCCACCTGAATTTCTACCGGCTTACCCGCTCCATGTTCAATGGCATTCGAGATCAGATTTCTAAGCACGCGCTCTATTCGACGTGGATCGAAATCAGCATCAACGGGTCGAGTGGGCAACTTGAGAATTAGTTCGCAACCGAGAGTTTCAGCTAACGGTTCAAGACCTGAAACCGCCATGCTCACCACGTCGCCCAAGTTGTTCGGTTCGATTTCGGCAACCACAGCCCCAGCGTCGTAGCGAGAAATCTCGAGTAGGTCGGCTAAGAGTGATTCAAATCTAGCGACCTGGGAAACCAAGGTATCCAAAGCCCTTCTAGCCTTGGGGTCTAACTCCTCGACTCGAGCCTCCAGCATCTCTGTCGCCAATTTAATAGTGGTAAGTGGCGTGCGAAGTTCGTGCGACACGTCCGAAACGAAGCGCTGCTGCATTTTGCTGAGCTTGCTCAGTTCACCAATCTGGGTTTCTAGGCTCTGTGCCATTTTGTTGAATGAACGAGCCAAAGCGGCCACCACATCCTGCCCGCGCTCAGGAAGCCTTTTATCGAGAGAGCCGAGTGCCAACTGCTCCGCAACAATTGCGGCGCGCTCCACTGGAGCAACAATTCTTCGGGTAACGAAATAGGCAACGATGCCGAGTAGCAAGATCATCACCAGGCCACCGATGGCCAAAGTTGATTGCATAAAATCGAGCGTTTCTTGGGCATCCGAGATGTCGTAGACCAGATAAAGTTCGTAATCGCCCGCAACCGGAATGACAACTTTAGAACCGACCACAATGGATTGATTCATCACTCCATCGGCTTCCAAATAGATAGTTCGGTAAACCAATTTGTTCTCGGTTTTGGCAACTTGGTTCCGAAGTGTGGCAGGTATGTCGGAGACCGTTAGATCGCCGGAAATCGGGGATTGAAGGAACTGGTTTGTCGCCTGGTTTGGGCTCCTCAGAAGAGCCACTTTTCTGGAACCATTGGCCGTATTTTGTTCAAGGTTTGGGATTACTTCATTCACCAGTGTTTGCAGGGCAAGAACGTCGGTATTTCCCGTAGCCGTGAAAGTTTTTTGCACCTCGGCACTTGCCTGCTTTGATTCCTGAAGTACCTGCTCAACTCGAGTTTGGAAAAGGCCGTTACCGATGGTCAGGGAGAGAAAGCCTCCCACCGCAACTAGAGCGGCCGCACTGAGTGCGACCGTTAGGGTCACATAGCGAACCTGGATCGACCGACGAAAAACGTCGAATATAGCCGTTACGAATTTCGATAACACTTCAGGTGCTAAAACTGGCCGGCTTTATAGCCCACGCCGCGCTCGGTAACCACAATCTTTGGGTTGTCTGGGTCATCTTCGATTTTGGAACGAAGACGCTGGACGTGCACGTTGACGAGGCGGGTATCGGCGTCATAGTGATACCCCCAAACCTTCTTCAGCAGATCCTCTCGCTTGAAGACCTGCTTAGGAGCTTCCGCCAAGGTTTGCAACAGATTGAACTCCAGCGGCGTAAGTGCAACACGCACACCGTCGCGGCGAACTTCGTGGCCAAGGACGTCGATGACTAGAGGGCCGAGAATGATCTCAGTGAATTCTGGTTGGCGTAGCGGGCGAAGGCGGGCTTCAATTCGCGCCTGAAGAACCTTGAATGATGGCATCGGTTTCAGAATGTAGTCATCGGCTCCGGCTTCGAGACCGTCGACCACGTCTTCGTCCTCGGCTTTCGCGGTGAGCATGATGATCGGGACGCCGCTAACCGCCCTGATCTCTCGGCACACCTCGATACCGGTCTTGTTCGGGAGCATTACATCGAGGAGCACCAAATCTGGCTCAAAGTCTTGGAAGGCTAGGAAGGCGGTGCCTCCGTCGGTAACACCCATTGCCTGGTAGCCGGCGTTTTCGAGAAGGTCGGTCAGCTGCTGGTTTAGCGGCAGTTCATCTTCGACAACTAGAACTTTTTGCATTTTATAAATTGCGCCTTTAGTAACGGTAGTGGTCTACCTTGTATGGGCCTTCAACCGGAACGCCGATGTAGCGTGCCTGTGAAGGAGTCAACTGTGTTAATTCCACACCAAGAGCGGCCAGATGTAAACGGGCAACTTTTTCGTCGAGGGCTTTTGGCAGCACGTACACCCCGATTGGATAGCTTTCGGGCTTGGTGTAGAGCTCCAATTGCGCCAAGACCTGGTTGGTGAATGAGTTGCTCATCACAAAACTAGGGTGCCCGGTAGCATTTCCGAGGTTCATCAGACGACCTTCCGACAGCACCAGTACCGATCGCCCCGACGGCAGTCGCCACTCGTGAACCTGCGGCTTGATCTCGATTTTTTCAACGCCTTTGATTTTCGCCAAGCCATCCATATCGATTTCGTTATCGAAGTGGCCAATGTTGGCGATTATCGCAAGGTGCTTCATGCGTTCAATGTGTTCGGTTTTAATGACAGCGTGGTTCCCGGTTGCGGTTACGAAAATGTCTACAAGGTCCACAACCGACTCGATAGTTGCTACCTGGTAGCCGTCCATGGCCGCTTGTAAGGCGCAAATCGGGTCAACTTCACTAACTATCACTCGGGCGCCCTGGCCAACCATAGCTTCGGCAGCGCCTTTTCCAACATCACCGTATCCGGCAATGAAAACGGTCTTGCCGCCAATCAAAACGTCGGTGGCACGGTTGATGCCGTCTGGGAGCGAGTGGCGAATTCCGTACTTGTTGTCGAACTTAGATTTGGTAACCGAGTCGTTCACGTTGATTCCAGGGAACAACAGCTGCCCGTCTTGGAAGAGCTCGTATAGGCGGTGAACTCCGGTCGTGGTTTCCTCGGTCACACCGATTAGTTCCTGAGCAATGCGAGTGAAACGGTCTTTACTCACCTTGAGAGTTGATCGAAGTAATTCAAGGATTATCGAGAACTCGTGCGAGTCATCGGCGCCGCTAGCAGGTACCGAGCCAGCGAGTTCATACTCTCGCCCCTTGTGTACGAGCAAGGTTGCGTCCCCGCCGTCATCAAGGATTAGGTTTGGGCCGATGTAATCTGCGCCTTCGGCCCGCGCTTCGGCTGACCAATCGAAGATACGTTCGGTGCACCACCAGTATTCTTCCAAGCTCTCGCCCTTCCAGGCGAAAACTGGCACTCCGGCCGGGGCAGCCTCACTGCCATTGCCGACTACAGCGGCAGCGGCAGCTTCGTCCTGGGTTGAAAAAATGTTGCAAGAAGCCCAGCGCACCTTGGCACCAAGTGCCACCAGAGTCTCAATCAGCACGGCGGTTTGAACAGTCATGTGAAGCGATCCCGCAATGCGAGCTCCGGTAAGAGGTTTTTCGCTACCGAACTCCTCGCGAAGGCTCATTAGCCCGGGCATCTCATTTTCGGCCAGACGAATTTGGTGGCGGCCCGCCTCAGCTAGCGAAAGGTCAGCAACACGGTACTCAAAGTCGGTCTTCTGCATGAATAAAGGTTACCGCAGTAAACTCACGTTTGTGGCAGAGATAAGGGCAAAGCGAGAGCGACACGGGCGCACGGCTCGAGGTTCGCTGCTTGCGCACCTCGGCGCTGGTCGATCGCTGAGTTTCTTCGAAACTGTGGTCTCTCAGACCGTGGATTTTCTTCGCAACTCCTGGCCAGAAGAGTTGTCAAAACTCGACTACCGGTTGGCCGAGACCGACGTAACTGCCGATCCAAAAAGCGAAGTTCCAAGATACAGCGTGAACACGAAAACTTTTCGAATCACAATCTATCGGCTACCGATAGAGCGCATGACGCACCACCGCCGAACCGATCGCCTAGACGAACGCTTTCACATTGAACAGTATGTTTTTCAAGCGGCGGCGGAGCTTATTGGTAAAAACCCAGACGATCTAATTCCGGATCAGTTCAAACGTTAGCGAACGATTACTCTTAGCTGCCCGGCAACCGAGCGGTAGTCGAGTACCGGAACAACGGCAATTGCCGAAGAAATGTCGATAACCGTACTTGCCGCCACCGGCACTGTAGAAGTGAGTTGGTATGGTGTTCCCCCGCTGAGAATTACCTCGACGTTTGAAGCGGCCGGAATAGTTTGAGTTCTACCGTTTAGCGTAAAACTTCCAGCGCGCTCCCCTGGGTTGGCTATCGAGAGCCGGCTGAAAGCGCCTGGAACAGTTACGAACCCGGCGTTTAGTTTGGTGGCGTTCACTGCGGTTGCCCAGGCTAAGTCTGGCTGCCCCGAAGCAATTCGATTGAAACTTGCCGAAGCGAGTACCGGCTCGTTGGAGTCAATTTGGACAATGTAGTTTCCATCTGCCAGGTCGTTGAGTTCAAAATCTCTGACCGTGCCAGCAGCGACCGTGCCTTGAATCACAGTTCCGAAGCTAGCTCCATCGGCACCCTGAACTTGAGCCGTAAAGGTTGCATCTTTATTTCCCGGAGCAACCACTCTGAGATAAGTCTTCGTGTCGCCATAATCTAGGTCGTTGGCGGCCAACGTTCTCAGCGCTTCCGATGCTCTTATAAAGAGCCCAGGGATTTGAACTGTTTTCTGCGCGTCCGGAGAAGAGCCCACTAAATCTAGCCCGCCGGGGGTTAGCCCGCGAATTGTCTTCTGCTGTAACCACATTCCCAATGCAGCGCCCCTACTTGAAACCTGCACGGCGAATGTCGATACCTTCGGCGCGAATGCAGCCAGCGGCAACACGGTGACCTTTCCTGCAGGAGCTGAAATACCGCTCAGACCGGCGCCCTGAATCGGTCCATCCGTTCCTAATATCTGCAAACTTACGGTTGCATCAACCGTTGAAGGATTTACCAGGATTAAGAGGGCTTCTCTACCGACGCTGTTATCGCCGGCCACAAACCAGGCTTCGTTTTGGCCGGGGATGCAGTTTGTAGCTGCTAGACCGCCAGCCAATTTCTGCCGTGCCAGTTGAGACTGAACTGCGTGAAATTCTCTAGAATCGGCTTTTTGCCCGTCGATTGTTCTAGCTGCGAATTCGTTGCTGAGCAGTGGTTTCCGTCCGTCCATTCCCGAAATGACCGATAGACCCGACTGCGTAAAGTTGCCGAGCTTTAGGCCTGTGTCTCCACCGTTCACATAAACCGGACCTGGGCATATGAGCTGGGGCTGTTTGGGTTCGACCGAAACCATTTGACCTTCATTTACCGAACCTATTTGTAGACGAGGAATTTCCACCAGGGTGAGCAGTGCCGCCCCAACACCTACAACCAAAACCAACGAGAGCAATCTCTTAAACATCTAGTTCACTCTCACTTTGGTCAATAAATATCGTGCTGTCCTTGACGCGGCGTACCCGAGGTCTAGCTGGGATGGCGAGGAGAACAAATCCCAGCAATGCCATTAACTGGGCGATCTTGGTGATCGACCAAGGGCTCTGTTCGCTGGATGGGACGTTCTCGGCCGAAGTGCCCACGACCCTCCAAAGATCACCGAATGGGGTCAGCCCAGCCCCCTCGAGCAAAGTGGACGATTCTAGAGAAGAGACAAGATTAGCGTTCTCAGTTTTGTTCGGTACAAGGATGTATCCGATTTGGTTGGCAATCAGTGTTTCACCATTGGCTGCGCCATTTCCAGCTGCCAGATCGGCAATTACCTGAGCGAGTTGCTGATTCTCCGTGGATTGGGATGTTCTGAGACCGGCAAACCGATAGGCGAGGTTTGAATCTTCCAGGTGCGTTCCCGATAGCTCAGTGATTTCTGCGCGGAGTTCACCCTCACTCTGATTTACAACCAGCAGTCGCAGATCGGTACCCTGATCAGCCTGCTTTTGAAGCAGCAGGGGAACCACTCCATCATCCACCGCCGAAAGCTGCGAGGTGCCGGTGGCTGCTATGAAACTAGAAGGCATTAGCGACACCGAAATTACTGCGGCTAGGAGAACGAGCACAGTTTTTTGCCTAATCGACGACAAAAAGTGTACGGTCAGGGCAATCAGCACAAGACCGACCACCGCAGCTACCGAGTGTCCGCTACTGACTACGCTGCTGAGACCACTCTTTGCCGAAACTAGATCTGCGGTAAATTCGAGCGATTGAGTGAACATCAAGGTTGCAAACGCCAATACGCCAAAGCCAGCCAGCACCAAACTCACAACCCAGCGTTTCACCAATAGAGAGCCGAGCGCGCAGACCACAATCACCGCCAACGGCCAGGTAGCCCAATCGGCGATATCGATAAGTGCCTCGAGCGGCGATGACTTGGTCGTCACTCCCACTGTTGGTTCGGCTAGAAGCGCCAGCGGTTGTCCGAGACCGAAAACCAGGTACGAAAACAGTGGCAGATAGATGACGGCCAGTGGCAATGGTATCCACAGCAGATAACCGAATCGGCGAATTTTGGTGAAGGCAACCAGCGCCAAAGCCACTAGACCCAGCATTGCGGCAGGAGGTGAGGCGGCGCCGAGTATTGCTAGGAGAACGCCCGAAAGCCCGACCCACGACCAAGTGCGTGAGTCTGATCGAGCGGAACCGCTTCGACCCAGGCCCGCTGCGCGCGCGACGGAGTAAACCAGCCACGGAAGAATGATGGTGGCGATTATGGCAGGGAATTCACCATAATCAACCGAAACGGCAAGAGCTGGAAGAAGGGCATAAGCCGCGGCTCCTACATTTCTTTGCCAGGCCCTGACTGTGATTAAAGAAAGCGCCTTCCAAGCGGTCATGAACGCAAGCGCCTTGGCCGTCCATAAAAGGAGCACGAGAGACAAATTCGGAGCCCAAAAAGTTAGCGAACCCAGGCTGAGTAACACCCAGTTAAATGGGTCAGAAGGACCAAAAAAACCGGTTCCAATCGGTTGCCAGCTGGCGCCTGCTCGAGCAAATAAGCTGAACCAGTCTTGGGCCAGTGGAAGTGCCGAACCCCCTTGAAGTGCAGATGCAAGAGGGAACGTCTTCCAAGACAGCGCCAGAAACAGTGCCACGAAAATCCATCCGGCCGCCTGGTTGAAGTTTTTACCGCGCTCCTCGAGAACTAACTCATGATCGCCGCGTTCAAATGCGGCCAAAGAGTTAGCAGACTCTTCGGCCTCCAAATCGGCCCGCCGGTGAGCGGTAACCTCCTGCCAACTAGCTCGAAGCGGTTTGAGAGTTCGCGTGGCAAGGTGCCCCGCGTTCGCTCTCGATGCCAGTTGCTTGGGCATGGTCAGGAAACCCCAGAAACCCGCTCGAAGTTCAGCGCCGATATGCCCGGGGCGCTTCTCGGCCAATCTCCAGAAAACCCGATAAATGGTTAGTAAAGGCAGTAGCAGCCAGTAGAGCAAAGCTAAGACGGGTGAATCGTGTACCAGGTGAAGACTAATCACAGCTCTGCGATTGGCAGTTTTGGGGCTGCCTTTGAGCCAACCACCCTTTCGCTTACCCGCTAGAGATAATCCTCCGTGCACGATTTTCGCTCGAGGAGCAACTACGACCCGAAATCCGTGACGTCTTACTCTCATCGAAAAATCAAAGTCTTCCGCGAGTGCCGGAACCTTGGAATTAAGGCCGCCCACCTTTTCGTAAACGTCGCTTCTCACGAGCATTCCCGAAGTCGAGATGGCGAAGGCATCGGAAACTCGATCGTGTTGCGATTGGTCGAGCTGCCCGCTAATTGGGCTGATTAGTTCTCCGAAACGAGACAGGGTCAACCCGAGTTGAACAATCTTGCGATTGTCTTGGGTGGAAAGTTGCATGGGGCCGACTAGGGCAATCGTTTCAGAGTTTTCAGTTGCCTGGAGAAGTTCGAAAAGTGCCGTTGGTTTCGGTTCACTGTCGTCGTGCACCAGCCAAATCCAGTGGTCCTCAGTTACTTCGAGATCTGAGATAGCCTCGTTCACAATCTCGCCGAGACGTGATTTTGGCGAAACTCGAACCGTCGGCTGCAAATCTATTGGTGATTTTGATGAGTCCATCACCAAGATACGGTCTGGTGAAACGGTTTGTTTTTGAATTGCGAGTAGAGCCCGCTGTGCCAAAACTGCCTCGTCGTGTACGACGAGAATTGCGGTTACCTGCTTGGCCACGATCTAACTCCGGGGAGTTATTAGGCGCGCTTCTTCAATTTGCGACGCTCACGCTCGGAAAGGCCACCCCAGATACCAAATCGCTCGTCGTTGGCTAATGCGTATTCAAGACACTGTGCCTTGACGTCGCAGCCAGCACAGATTCGCTTAGCTTCGCGAGTTGAGCCGCCCTTCTCGGGGAAGAACAATTCTGGGTCGGTTTCGGCACAAACCGCTTCGGCTTGCCAAGATAGTGGATTGTCATCGTCGGTAGCGTATGCCCCCGCGACACCAAGGAATTGTGGGTCAACAAACCAGTTTGCTGGTATTCCGTTTTCGTCTCGCATCATCAACCTAACTCTGCCCGCGGCCGAACTAACCGCGGTGTAATTACATCGATGTTATTACCAAATTCCCAAAATGCGAAATCCAACTCTAAACCCTGTGTTGAAGCCTGTTTAATCGCCTTTGGTAGTCTAAAAGATATGACAGTTTTGCTAACCGGCGGTGCCGGATACATCGGATCTCACGTGGTCCGATTACTGCAACAACGTGGGGAAAAAGTCATAGTCGTTGATGACCTTTCCGAGGGAATCGAAGCCAGGGTTGGAAACGCAGAACTGGTAAAACTCGACCTAGCCGCCGATGGAGCCATTGACAAACTAACGTCCGTTTTTTTGGAACACGGGGTCCAAGCGGTAGTTCACCTGGCAGCCCGCAAAAAGGTTGGCGAATCGGTTGAACGTCCCGAGTGGTACGCAGAGCAAAATGTTGGTGGCCTGAAGAATCTTTTGGCAGCAATGCGTGCGGCCGGAGTAGACCGATTGGTGTTTTCATCTTCTGCAGCCACCTATGGAGTTCCAGACTCGCCTCGGGTAAACGAAGATTTTGACTGCAAACCAATCAACCCCTACGGACAAACAAAGCTGGATGGAGAGCATCTGGTTCAGGCTGCCGCGGTTCAGTGGGGTTTGCGAGAAGTTAGCCTGCGCTACTTCAACGTTGCTGGCACAGGCTGGCCGGAGTTGGTGGATACACAGGCCGCGAACCTGGTGCCGATAGTGTTCCAATCACTCGAGCAAGGTGTGACTCCACGAGTTTTCGGAAGCGACTACCCAACACCAGACGGAACCTGCGTCCGTGATTACGTTCACGTTCTCGATTTGGCTGAGGCGCACCTCGCAGCAATCGACTACCTCGAACGAGACGAACGACCATTCGACGTTTTCAACGTTGGTACCGGAGTTGGTTCCAGCGTTCTAGAAGTCATCCGAGAGGTGGCTTCCGTTTCTAAAACCGAAATCGTGCCGCAGATCGAACCAAGACGCCCTGGCGATCCCGCTTTTCTGGCTGCCGACGTGAGTCGAATTGACAAAATCCTCGGCTGGCGAGCGAAATATGACCTTCACGAAATAATCAAATCCGTCTGGGAAGCTCAGAACAAGTAGATGGATGCAATCACCACATCTATTCGAGTGATAGTCGACCGCTCGACGGCAGGCTATCGAACACGATTCGCAATCGCCTACTCCGCTTTGTTCGTTTTGATGGGCGGAGACGCGGTTCGATACGCTATTGGCTGGGCCGGCTGGGCCGTGGTTCTCGGTTTACTGTTTATCGCGACTGTCATTAGTTTTTTTAGAAGCAATTGGCGAGAAACAGTCAAACGTATTCCCTGGCCGCTATCGTCCCTGCTGGGTTTGATGCTGGTCGGGTCGCTCTGGTCGAACTATGCTCTCGTGAGCGCCGGAGCGGCAGTTGTTCAAATAGCAACCACCACTTTCGGTGTCTACCTGGCAGCGGCATTTGATTGGCGTGAAATACTCAGGCTTTTTGGCAACACACTGAGAGCGATTCTCTACGGTTCGGTCTTGTTTGAACTTTTCGCGGCACTGGTCGTTCGGGGGCCAATCGAGCCATTCTTCCCAAACTACGACGGCGATCACCCGCCGGCCGTTGCCTTCTATTGGACGCAGGGCAATCTCTTCACGGATGAGCGAATCCAGGGCATCGTCGGCAATAGCAACATGCTCGCTTACATGTCGATGATTGCGGTCGTTGTGTTCGCCATCGAGAGAGCCGCCAACACCACGAGTCGTCTCACGACAATTCTGAGCTTC